>SFLO01000020.1 GCA_004553405.1 Coriobacteriaceae bacterium | reverse complement strand
GCGCGAGGCCCTGCAGCTGGGCCAGAACTACATCTCCACCGAGCACCTGCTGCTGGGCATCGTCCGCGAGGGCAACGGCGTGGCGCTCGAGACACTCAACCAGCTCGGGGTGGGTGCAGACGCCGTGCGCTCTGCCGTCGAGGAGCTCATGAAGGAGGTCCCCGCGCCCCAGCCCGTCATGGACGGCGGCCCCCGCGGCGCGCATCCCGGCGGCGGCAAGCGCCAGGAGTCCATGCTCAAGGAGTTCGCGACCGACCTCACCGCGCGCGCGTCCCGCGGCGAGCTCGACCCGGTCATCGGCCGCGAGCACGAGACAGAGCGCCTCATGCAGATCCTCTCGCGCCGCTCCAAGAACAACCCCCTGCTCATCGGCGAGCCCGGCGTGGGCAAGACCGCCGTGGTCGAGGGCCTGGCCCAGCTGGTGAGCGACGGCCAGGTGCCGGACATCCTGCGCGGCAAGCGCATCTGCATGCTCGACGTGAGCGCCCTCGTCGCCGGCTCCAAGTACCGCGGCGAGTTCGAGGAGCGCCTCAAGCAGGTGGTCAAAGAGGTGCGCGAGGACGGCAACGTCATCCTCTTCATCGACGAGATGCACACCCTCATCGGCGCCGGCAGCGCAGAGGGCTCCATCGACGCGGCCGCCATCCTCAAGCCGCCCCTGTCGCGCGGCGAGATCCAGGTCATCGGCGCCACCACCACAGAGGAGTACCGCAAGCACATCGAGAAGGACTCCGCCCTCAACCGCCGCTTCCAGACCGTCGTGGTCGAGGAGCCCAGCCAGCAGCAGTCGCTGCGCATCCTCGAGGGCCTGAGCGATGCCTACGAGGCCCACCACCGCGTGCACTACACCGAGGAGGCCCTTGAGAGCGCCGTGCGCCTCTCTGCCCGCTACGTTCAAGACCGCTTCCTGCCGGACAAGGCCATCGACCTCATGGACGAGGCCGGTGCCCGCATGCGCATCAAGAACATGACCGTGCCGGCAGACATCGCCGAGATCTCCGAGAAGCTCAAGGCCGTGCGCGCCCAGAAGGAGGAGGTCATCGGCCGCCAGGACTACGAGCGCGCCGCCATCTACCGCGACCGCGAGAAGGAGCTGCTCGCCCAGAGGTCCGCCCTCGAGGCGAAGTGGCGCGAGGATGCCGCCATCAACGTGGCCACCATCGGCGCCGAGCAGATCGCAGACGTCGTGTCCACCGCAACGGGCATCCCCGTCTCGAGCCTCACCGAGGAGGAGAGCACCCGCCTGCTGCGCATGGAGGAAGCCCTCCACAAGCGCATCATCGGCCAGAACCAGGCTGTCGACGCCGTATCGAAGTCGATCCGCCGCAGCCGCGCGGGCCTCAAGGACCCCAACAGGCCCATGGGCAGCTTCATCTTCCTGGGCCCCAGCGGCGTGGGCAAGACAGAGCTCGCCAAGTCGCTCGCCCAGTTCCTCTTTGACACAGAGGAGGCCATGATCACCGTCGACATGAGCGAGTACATGGAGAAGCACGCCGTGAGCCGGCTCATCGGCAGCCCTCCGGGCTACGTGGGGCACGACGACGGCGGCCAGCTGACCAAGGCAGTGCGCCAGCGCCCCTACTCCGTCATCCTCTTCGACGAGATCGAGAAGGCCCATCCAGACGTCTTCAACATCCTCCTGCAGATCCTCGAGGAGGGCCGTCTGACGGACTCCCAGGGGCGCAAGGTGGACTTCCGCAACACCATCATCATCATGACGAGCAACGTCGGCGCCCGCGAGATATCGAAGGACACGGGCCTCGGCTTCGGCGGTGCCAAGCAGGGCTTGTCTGACACGGACATCCGCAAGTCCGTCATGGCCGAGCTCAAGAAGCTCTTCCGCCCCGAGTTCTTGAACCGCGTCGACGAGACCATCGTCTTCACGAGCCTGTCCCCTGCAGAGATCAGACAGATCGCCGAGCTCATGGTGGACGACCTGCGCCAGCGCCTCATCCTGCGCGGCATGAGCATCCAAGTGACAGACGCTGCCTACGAGCTCATCGCCCGCGAGGGCACAGACACCGCCATGGGAGCCCGCCCCCTGCGCCGCGCCCTGCAGCGCCTGGTGGAAGACCCCCTCTCCGAGGAGCTCCTCATGGGCCGCTGGGGCGAGGGCGACGTCATCTTGGTCGACTGCGTCGCCGGCGAGCTGGTGTTCGCCCCCGGCGAGGGCGAGGTCCCCGCTCCGCGCAAGAGCCTCTCCACCGGCTCGAGGGCAGGGCTCGCGCTCTCCGCTGCTGGCGGATCCTTCGGCGGCTCGGCTGCCGGCAGCGGCCAGGCGGCAGACTAGGCCCGCCGCCCGCCCTGCGATTTCCGCCGTGTTGCATGCATGTTTCTCAACGTGAACAATACGGCGTGCTACCATCGCAGCGAAATCGCAGGGCAGGGAGAGGGGCCTGTTGAGATGAGCACTGCAGACGCAGCAGCCGTCCGCGAGCAGATGAGCGGCGGCACCATCGTTGACCACCTGGACGACCACCTGGCGCGCAAGCTCGGAGAACGCTCCCTGCGCAGGGGAGTCGTCGACAAGAAGGCCTGCGCCGCCGCCGTGATCATGGCGGGCGGCTCCGGCGAGCGCTTCGGCAACCCCGGCGGCAAGCAGCTCTTCCGCCTCATGGGGCGCCCCATCCTCAGCTGGTCGATCGAGGCCTTCGACGCCGCCCCGGATGTTGCCCAGATCGTCGTGGTCTGCCCCGACGAGCGCGTCGAGGAGTACCGCCGCGTCGCAGTGGAACCCTACGGCTTCACCACCCCCATCACCTTCGCCTCCTCTGGTGACATCCGCCAGGAGTCCGCCATGAACGGCGTGGATGCTGTCGACCCGCGCTTCGAGATCATCGCCATCCACGACGGGGCCCGCCCCCTTGTGACCATCGACCTCATCAACCGCTCGATCTGCATGCTCAAGGGAGACCAAGACATCGACGGCGTGGTCGTGGGGCACCCCTCTGTCGACACCCTCAAGGTCGTCGACTCGGCAAACATCGTAGGGACGCCCGACCGCAACATGTTCTGGATCGCCCAGACCCCCCAGGTCTTCCGCTCCACCATCCTGCGCAGGGCCTACTCGACCGCCATGTTCGAGGGCTTTGTCGGCACGGACGACTCCTCGCTCGTCGAGAGGATGGGCGGCGTGGTCCACATGGTCAACGGCCCGCGCGACAACATCAAGGTCACCGTCCCCGAAGACATCGGGCCGGCGGTTGCGGCGCTCGCCGGGCGCCTCGAGCTCGAGGAGTAACAGCGTATGCAGAGGATCGGCTTGGGCTATGACGTCCATGCGTTTGCAGAGGGCCGCAGGCTCGTCATCGGCGGCGTCGACATCCCCTTCGACAAGGGGCTCGACGGCCACAGCGACGCCGACGTCCTCGTCCACGCCGTGATGGACGCCCTCGTGGGCGCGCTGAGGGCCGGAGACATCGGGAAGCTCTTCCCCGACACCGACCCCGCCTACAAGGGGGCAGACAGCATCAAGCTGCTCGAGCAGGTGGGGGAGCTGGTGCGTGGCGAGGGCTGGAGGATCGTCGACATCGACACCGTCCTCATGATCCAAGAGCCCAAGATGGCCCCGCACCGCGAGCAGATGAGGGCCAACATCGCCGCCGCCCTGCAGATCCCCGTCGAGAACGTGGGCGTCAAGGCCACCACCACCGAGTGGCTGGGCTACGAGGGCCGTGGTGAGGGCGTGACCGCCCAGGCGGTAACCCTCTTGGAAAAGTAGGGTCCTGCGCCTGCTCCTAGGATATTATGGCGGGTACACCACATCCGCCTGATTCGTTCCAGGGAGCATCATGCAGATCTACAACACGCAAACGCGCCGCAAAGAGGAGTTCACCCCGCGCGAGCCCGGCAAGGTGAGCATGTACGTGTGCGGTCCCACCGTCTACAACCGCATCCACATCGGCAACGCGCGCACCTTCATCTCCTTCGACGTCATACGCCGCTACCTCGAGTGGCGCGGCTACGAGGTGACCTTCGTCCAAAACGTCACCGACGTCGACGACAAGATCATCAAGAAGGCCAACGAGGAGGGCCGCAGCGCCGCCGAGGTGGCCTCGCAGTACACCGACGCCTTCATCGAGGACATGCGCCGCGCCGGCGTCGAGGACCCGACCGTGCGCCCCAAGGCCACCGAGGAAATCGGCCCCATGATCGGCCTGGTCAAGACTCTCATCGAGAGGGGCCACGCCTACGAGGCGCAAGGCGACGTCTACTTCTCTGTGCGCAGCTATCCCGGGTACGGCAAGCTCTCCGGCCGCAACATCGACGAGATGGAGGGCGGCCACAGGGAGCTGAGGGCAGACGGCCAGGGCCTCGAGGACCGCAAGCGCGATCCCCTCGACTTCGCCTTGTGGAAGGCTGCCAAGGCCGGCGAGCCCAGCTGGAAGAGCCCTTGGGGCGATGGCCGCCCCGGCTGGCACATCGAGTGCTCCGCGATGAGCCACAAGTACCTGGGGCTCCCCTTCGACATCCACGGCGGCGGCGGCGACCTCGTCTTCCCCCATCATGAGAACGAGATCGCCCAGTCCGAGGCGGCCTACGGCACCGCGTTCTCGCGCTACTGGATGCACACGGGCATGTTGCAGATCGCCAACGCCGCCACCGGCGAGGTCGAGAAGATGTCCAAGAGCCTCAACAACTTCCTGCTGCTGAGCGAGGCGCTCGACCTGGTGCGACCCGAGGCCCTGCGCATGCTGATGCTGCAGACCCACTACCGCAGCCCGCTCGTCTTCGGCGATGCGCGCCTGGCGGAGTCCGACGCCGCGCTGACCCGCATCGAGACGGCCGTGAAGAACGCCGACTGGCTGCTCGCGAGCGCCGCAGAGGGCGAGCCTGCAGTCGACGCCGCCGCCCTCCAGGCTGCAGTCGACACCGCCCGCGCGGCCTTTGTCGCCGCCATGGACGACGACTTCAACGCCCCCGAGGCGCTCGGCAGCGTCTTCACTCTGGTGGGCGAGCTCAACGCCGCCGTCGCCGGCAAGGCCATCGCTGCGGCAGACGTCCCGGCGGTTGCCGCCGCGCGCGATGCCGTCGTCGAGCTGATGGGCTGCTTCGGCATCGACGTTGCAGCTGGCGAGCAGGACCTTTCGGCATCGTATCCCGCCGAGGTCGTCGAGCTCGCGGCCAAGATCGCCGGCTTTGAGGGCACGGGCAAGGCAGAGGCCGTGCAGGCGCTCCTCGACGCCCGCGCGGCTGCGCGCAAGGAGAAGAACTGGGCGCTTGCAGACAGCGTCCGCGACGGCCTCGCCGGCCTCGGCTTCACCATCGAGGACACCCCTCAGGGAGCGAGGGTGAGCTATGGCGCCTAGGAAACCCGCGGGAAAGGCCGGACGCAGGCCCCAAGACTCCAAGGCTGCAGCGCGCCCTGGCAAGAGGCAGGCCCCCGAGGGCGGCTCCCAGCGCACGGGCCGCGGCCCGCGCGGCGGCTCTGAGGAGCGGGCGGCAGGGCGCCCCCAGCGCTCCGCGCGCCCCGGCATGCGCATCGGCGACGACGTCTCCGTCCTCGAGGGGCGCCATGCCCTCGAGGAGGCGCTCCAGACCGAGACCCCCATCGAGACGCTGTGGTTCTCGTCTGCGCTGGCAGACGACGAGCAGCTCTCGCGCCTTGCGGGGCGCGCGCGCAGCCAGGGTGCCAAGATCCACTACGTCGACGCCGCAGAGCTCGACGCAGCCTCTTCCCACGGCGCTCACCAAGGCGTCATGGCCCAGCTCAGGCCCTACCGCTACGCTGCCCTCGCAGACCTCGTCAAGGCGGCGGAGGGCAGGGAGAACGCGCTCATCATCGCGACTGACCACGTCACAGACGCGGGCAACTTCGGGGCGATCGTGCGCAGCGCCGAGGTCGTGGGGGCGTGCGGCGTCCTCATCCCCAACAAGCGCAACGCCCGCGTGAACACCGCCGCCTACAAGACCAGCGCCGGCGCTGTGCTCCACCTGCCCATCGCGATGGAGTCCAACCTCGCGCGCAGCCTGGCGGCCCTGAAGGACGAGGGCTTCTGGGTCGTGGGCGCCAGCGAGCACGCCAGCGACGTCATCTGGGACGCCCCGCTCTCGGGCAGGGTGGTGCTGGTGATGGGCAGCGAGGGCAGCGGCCTGAGCCGCATCGCCATCGACGCCTGCGACATGCTCGTCAAGCTCCCCCAGGCGGGCAAGGTGGAGTCCCTCAACGTGGCGCAGGCGACCACCGCCATCGCCTACGAGTGGGCCCGCCAGTGCCGCGCCGCAAGCGGCGCCTAGCAGGGGGCCCGCCATGCCCATGGACCGCAAGGTTGTGCTGATAGTCGACGGCTACAACGTCATCCGAAACAACCCCCGCTACTCCCAGCTGGGGGCCGACTACGAGGCGTCGAGCTCTTGGAACAAGGCGCGCGAGGCCGTCATCAACGACGCGGCCCTCATGGCGAAGGGCAGCTACGACCACTGCACCGTCGTCTTCGACGGCGCGGGCAACAGCAAGTCGAAGGGCAAGCCCACCCGCGTGTGCGGTATCGACGTCGTGTTCTCCCCCGCGGGGGTGAGCGCGGACACCGTCATCGAGAGGCTCGCCCACGACGCGCGCGAGGCCGGCAAGGAGGTGCAGGTCGTCTCGTCGGACTTCACCATCCAGTCGACTGTCTTCGGCGGGGGAGTGACGCGCATCTCCGCGCGCGGCTTCTCTGCGGCCAGCGAGGCCCTCGAGGAGGAGTGGCACGAGAACAGCTATCGCGTGGGCAAGGTGGCCAAGAACACCGTCGCGGGGAGGATCGATCCCGATGTGGCGGCAAAGCTCGAGGCATTTGCGCGGGGAAAGGGCGACTTGTCGTGATACACTAGCCGCCGCCGAAGGCGCGCCAGTGTAGCTCCAATGGTAGAGCAGCTGCCTTGTAAGCAGACGGTTGGGGGTTCGAGTCCCTCCACTGGCACCAGCGGCTCTTCTGCCCAGGTTGCCGGGGCAGATGGCGGGAGATACGCACGGCTCCGTGGTTTTTAAGGTTTTCTGTTGACAGGAGCTTTGTGAGCCTGTAATATTCTCGTCCGCTGCGCAGGATGCTCTCAGCTTTCAAGCACAGAAAGATTTTGAAAATTCTCGCAGCAGGCAACTTGAAAGTGTTATATAGTTGGTTTCCGTTTTTTGCAGATGGGCGTGTGCCCGAGTGGCTAAAGGGGACGGGCTGTAAACCCGTTGGCTATGCCTACCTTGGTTCGAATCCAAGCGCGCCCACCATCTGCCTGTGTAGCTCAGGGGTAGAGCACTTCCTTGGTAAGGAAGAGGCCATCGGTTCAAATCCGATCACAGGCTCCAGTTACAATTCGGGGGCCCTGCGAAAGGGCCCTCTCATCTATATACGGCGGCGTAGCTCAGTTGGTTAGAGCGCACGGTTCATACCCGTGTTGTCATTGGTTCGAGTCCAATCGCCGCTACCAATCATCACCGGCCGCCCCCTCGGGGCGGCCGCAAGTTATAGAATAAACCCAGCTATGTCGCTTCCGCGCAGCCCGCGGGGGCGCGGAACCTAACAAGGAGGAATGATGGCAAAGGAAAAGTTTGAACGCACTAAGCCGCATGTCAACATTGGTACCATCGGTCACGTTGACCATGGCAAGACCACTCTGACTGCTGCAATCTCCAAGACCCTGTCCATGAACGACGGTTCCCACGGCACCGCCACCGCAGACTTCACTGCATTCGAGGACATCGACAAGGCTCCCGAGGAGCGCGAGCGCGGCATCACCATCTCCATCGCTCACATCGAGTACCAGACCGACACCCGCCACTACGCACACGTCGACTGCCCCGGCCATGCTGACTACGTCAAGAACATGATCACCGGTGCTGCTCAGATGGACGGCGCAATCCTGGTTATCGCTGCTACCGACGGCCCCATGGCCCAGACCCGCGAGCACATCCTGCTCGCCCGCCAGGTCGGCGTTCCCTACATCGTCGTCTTCCTGAACAAGTGCGACATGGTCGAGGACGAGGAGCTCATCGAGCTCGTCGAGATGGAGGTCTCCGAGCTGCTCGAGTCCTATGGCTTCGAGAACTGCCCCATCATCAAGGGCTCTGCTCTGAAGGCCCTCGAGGGCGATCCCAAGTGGCAGGAGGCCATCTGGGAGCTCATGGACACCGTCGACTCCTTCATCCCCGAGCCCGCTCGTGAGACCGACAAGCCCTTCCTGATGGCTATCGAGGACGTCTTCACCATCACCGGCCGCGGCACCGTCGCCACCGGTCGTGTCGAGCGCGGCACCATCCACATGAACGACGAGGTCGAGATCGTGGGTATCCGCGAGACCGCCAAGACCGTCGTCACCGGCGTCGAGATGTTCCGCAAGATCCTGGACCAGGCTGAGGCTGGCGACAACGTCGGTATCCTCCTGCGCGGCACCAAGCGCGAGGACATCGAGCGCGGCCAGGTTCTCTGCAAGCCCGGTTCTGTGACCCCCCACACCAAGTTCGAGGGCCAGGTCTACGTCCTGACCAAGGAGGAGGGCGGCCGTCACACCCCGTTCTTCACCAACTATCGTCCTCAGTTCTACTTCCGCACCACCGACATCACCGGCACCGTTATGCTGCCCGAGGGCGTCGAGATGGTTATGCCTGGCGACAATGTCACCATCACTGGTGAGCTGATTCACCCGATCGCCATGGAGGAGGGCCTCAAGTTCGCTATCCGCGAGGGTGGTCGTACCGTCGGCTCTGGTCGAGTCACCAAGATCATCGAGTAAACAACACTCGCTGATTTAACAGCGCTGCCCGGCCCGGCAGCGAGAGCTGCCGGGCCGCTATGCGCACGTAGGAGGATTTAAGTAATGCGTACTCTGGTTACTCTGGCTTGCACCGACTGCAAGCGTCGTAACTACACGACTAAGAAGAACAAGCAGAACAATCCTGAGCGCATCGAGCTCAAGAAGTACTGCCGCTGGTGTGGTCATCACACCCTGCATAAGGAAACCCGCTAAGGTATAACACTTAGCAGTTTGTCTAGCACAGGCCAGTAGCTCCAATTGGTAGAGCGTCGGTCTCCAAAACCGAATGTTGCGGGTTCGAGTCCTGCCTGGCCTGCCAGATTTCTCCATGTCGAGCTTTATAGCTCGACATTGCAATTAGGCGACAAAACACAGCCCCACACGTACCTGATCGGATACACATGGCACAGAAGAACAACAACAGCAAGAAGACCGAGAAGAAGGGCAAGAACGGCAGGGCGGCAAAGCCCAGCCTTCTCACGCGCATCAAGACCTATCTCAACGGCGTCAAGTCCGAGATGAAGCGCGTTGTCTGGCCCACCAAGAAGGAGCTTCTCAACGCCAGCCTCATCGTCATCGGCGCTCTGGTGTTCTTCGGCGTGTTCGTCGCCGTCATCGACAATATCGTTCTCATCCCGCTCGAAGCCTTGGCTTCCCTGGGCAAGTAAGGGGAGGCTTGAACAATGGCTAAGAAGTGGTACGTGCTCCACACCTACTCCGGGTATGAGAACAAGGTCAAGACCAACATCGAGCACATGGTCAAGCTCAAGGGTCTTGAGAAGGTCATCTACGAGGTTCTCGTTCCCACCGAGGAGGTCACCGAGCTCAAGGAGGGCGGCAAGCGCGTCACCTCCGAGAAGAAGGTCTTCCCCGGCTACGT
>SFLO01000019.1 GCA_004553405.1 Coriobacteriaceae bacterium | reverse complement strand
CCCAGCTGCTGGCAGACTACGCCGTGGTCATGGACGCCCGCGCCGTGGCCACCAAGGCCATGGAGGACACCAAGGCCGCGCTCGGCATCACCAAGACCCAGGAGGCCGCCGTGTGCATCAGCGCCCCGGCAGACGTCCTCTCCGTGCTCAAGGCGCGCGGCGAGGAGCAGCTCGCCGAGCTGCTGATCGTCTCTGCCGTGACCCTGGAGGAGGGTCCCGAGCTGGCCGCTGCCGTCACGGCCGCCCCGGGCGAGAAGTGCCCGCGCTGCTGGAACGTGCGCGAGCTGGGCGAAGACGGCCTGTGCCCCCGCTGCCATGAGGTTGTGGAAGCCTTTGAGCCGCAGGACTAGCCTCTGCATATTCGCGGTCATCGCCGTGGCCGCCATCGTGCTCGACCGCCTGAGCAAGGCTTGGGCGGTCGCGGCCCTGCCCCTCGGGACCGTCCAGGGGCCGAGCCTGGGCTTGGTGCGCCTCACCATGGTGCACAACACCGGCGCGGCCTTCTCCATCGGCGACGGCTTCCCCCTCTTCTTCGTGGGCGTGGCCGCCGTTATCTGCGCTGCCATCCTGGCCTTCATGCTGCTCGTGCGGCAGCACCGCATGCTCGGCGTCATCGCAGCGGGCCTCGTCTTCGGCGGGGCGGTGGGTAACGCCGTAGACCGCGTGCTCTACCAGTACGTGGTCGACTTCTTCGAGTTCACCTTCTTCAGCTTCCCCGTCTTCAACGTGGCAGACATCTGCATCACCTGCGGCGTGGTGCTGTTCATGGTCTACGTGGTCTTCTTCATGGACCTGGGCGAGTGCGGGCAGGATGCAAGCGAGGGAGGCAGGTAGCGTCAGCCGTGGCAGAGTGCTTCACCCATATAGTCACCGCACAGCAGCAGGGCCAGCGCCTCGACGCGCTGGTGGCCTCGCTCGACATCGAGGGCCTGGCCAGCCGCAGCGCCGCCGTGCGCCTCATCGAGAGCGGCCGCATCCTGGTCAACGGGGCGGCCTCGACCAAGAAGCGCCTGGTGCTCGAGGGAGACGAGCTGAGCATCGAGGTGCCCGCCCGCAGCGGCGAGCCCGCCACCATCGTGCCCGCCTACAACATCCCGCTCGACATCCGCTATGAGGACGAGCACATCATCGTGCTCTCCAAGCAGCCCGGCCTGGTGTGCCACCCCGCGCGCGGCCACTGGGACGACACCCTCGCCAACGCGCTGGTGGCCCACTGCGGCACCGGCAACCTGGCCGAGGTCCAGGGCGAGGACCGCCCGGGCATCGTGCACAGGCTCGACCGCGACACCTCCGGCCTCATGCTCGCCGCCAAGACGGACCTCGCCGCGGCCCGCCTGCAAGACGACATACGCCTGCGCACCGTGGACAGGCGCTACTGCACCCTGGTGCACGGCAACATCGCGCGCGACACCGGCATGGTCGACGCGCCCATCGGCCGCGACGAGCGCGACCGCACCCGCATGGCCGTGAGCGCCAACCCCCTGGCCCGCAGCTCGATCACCACCTTCACCGTGCTCGAGCGCTTCGAGGCCGGCCGCCAGGACGACGGCTACACGTTGCTGGAGTGCAAGCTCTACACCGGCCGCACCCACCAGATCAGGGTGCACATGTCCTACACCGGCCACCCCGTGGTGGGAGACCCGGTCTACGGCCGCGCGGCCAACGTCAAGGCCCGCAACCGCGACGCCGCCCAGCGCATGGAGCTGGGCCTGGGCAGGCAGTTCCTCCACAGCTACCGCCTGAGCTTCGAGCATCCCATCTCCGGCGAGCTCCTGAGCTTTGAAGACGAGCTGCCCTGGGACCTCACCGCCGTGCTCGACCAGCTTGCAGATCGCAGCGAGGGCCGCACGGATTACGGCGTCCAGCAGCTGGGAGAGGACTAAACTGTAGGCAGGCCCCGCGTTTGGAGCGCGGGCCGTGCGATGACTCGAAGGGGAGGGGTTGCCATGGAGCCGCGCATCGTGATCGACAACGCCCTGCGGGAGTACCTGCGTGCGAAGAAGGCAGACGCCATCGCCGTCGACATCATCGACTGCGTGAGTTGAGGCCGCCACACGAGCGAGGTCTTCGCTTACGTGCCCAAGGGAATGCTCGCCAAGCGCCTGGAGTCCAAGGCAGCGGCCGTGTACGTGCATGACGGCATCAAGGTCGTCATCACCACGCCCGCCCTGCATCTAGGCGACGAGCTGCGCTTTAGCTACAACGCGCATCGCCACATGGGAGAGATCGACACAGAGGGAGTGAGCTCATGAGCTGCGAAGACACCCTTGCCTGCGGGCTGATGCCCGACCCAGAGCCGGCCCCTGCCGGGCTGCAGCCCCCCGTCATCACCGTGGGCGCGCGCCTGAGGCAGGACCTCGAGCGCCGCGGCACGCCCTTCGTCTGCGTGGACGTCGCCCAAGCCAGCACGTGAGGCGGCGCCATAGGCGAGGTCTTCGCCTTCATCCCCAAGGGCCGCCGCATCGAAATCGCCCAGGCAGAGGCGGCGCGCTCCTTCGACGCAGACGGCGTCACCGTGCTGCTGCTGCGCCGCTACATCAAGTGGCAGCCCCAGGTGCAGCTCGAGATACGCCGCATCCTGGGCATGGTTGACGTCGTCACCAAGGGCTTCTACATCTAGGGCCCTTGCCCGCGCGCCTGCAGGGAGCCTGCAGTGCGGCAGATGCTATACTGCGCGATACATCCGCATCCCCGTTTGAGAGGAAACCGCAATGGCGCTCGACATCAAGGCATTCATCGACGGCCTGACCCCCGACGAGCTCGCTGCCTACACCGCCGCCGTGATGAAGGCCGGCTCTGCAGAGGAGGTCGCGGCCTTTGCCAAGGAGAAGGGCTGCGAGCTCTCTCCCGAAGACGCCCAGGTCCTGGTCGAGAAGGTCAAGGCCCGCGCAAGCGAGGAGATCTCGCTCGACGACCTCGACAACGTCGCCGGCGGCTGCCACGACTATCCCTGCCACACCTACGGCTGCTAGGGCATGGGTGCCGGCACGCCCCTTTCGTACTCGCGCTTCAACCATCTGGTGCAAGACCCGCTTTCCGGTGGGTGGGTGCTCTACAACTTCGCCTCGGGCAAGCTCGCGCGCTTGGGGCCCCTCGAGCGGGGGCTCTACGGCGCGGCCCTGGAGCTTGACCCGGGGCTTCCCTTTGTCGCCAGCCTCGAGAGGCAGGGCTTCCTCACGCGCGCAGACGAGCTCGCCGCCCTCAAGCTGGTAACCCAGATGCGCTGCCACAACTCCGGCGTCCTCGCGCTGACCATCTGCCCCACCATGGCCTGCAACTTCTGCTGCCCGTACTGCTACGAGCAGCGCCGCGCCGGCTGCATGTCCGCGCACACGCAAGACCAGCTGCTACGCTTCATAGACCGGCAGCTCGAGCGCTTTGCCTTCAAGCGCGTCTTCGTGGTGTGGTTTGGCGGCGAGCCCCTGCTGCAGCCCTCGATCATCGAGGCGCTCAGCGCGCGCATCCAGGCCGCCGCGGCCAAGCATGGGCTGGCCTACGGGGCGGCCATCGTCACCAACGGCTCGCTGCTCACCGCCGCCAACGTCGCGCTGCTGGAGCGCTGCCAGGTGGCAGATGTGCAGATCACCCTCGACGGCCCTGATGCGGCCACCAACGACCCCTACCGCCGCCCCCTTGCCGGCGGGGGCTCCTTCGGCACCATCACCCGCAACATCCGAGCGCTGCCCTCCTTCTTCCGCGTGAAGCTGCGCTGCAACCTGGGCGACCACAACCTCCACCTGCTAGACGACATGCTGGCGCTTGCCAGGAGGCTCGACGAGGAGAGCGCTGCCAGCGTGGGCTTTGTCCCCGGCATCATGGACATGGGCGTTGCCGCGGCACCGGAGCAGGCCCCTGGGCTCCAGAGCGGCTACGGCAGCGTGGGCCGCGCGCTCGCGCGCCTGGGGCTGGTTGACCAGGACAGCATCGGCATGCGCCTGCCGGCGCGCTTCGAGGGGCCCTTCTGCGGCAGCCAGATGGCGCACACCTACGTGGTCGACGAGCTGGGGAACCTGTACCGCTGCTGGGAGGATTGCGGCAAGCCCCATGCGTCCTTCGGCACCGTGGGCGATGCGCTCGAGCTGCCCGCGGGCTGCGATCTGCACGCGCTTTCCCGCTACTTGGACAGCGCCTGGCCGGGGGACGACCCCCAGTGCGCGGCCTGCCCCGTGCTCCCCGTGTGCATGGGCGGCTGCCCGCACCGCTTCATGGAGCAGGGCGTGCGCCGCTGCCCCTGGTTCAAAGACGACCTAGACGCCTACGTGCTGGCCAGGTTGAGGCAGCGCCACCCGGGCAGCGCCTGAGCGATGCGCTGGGGCCAGCCCCCTTTGAAGAACATGCACGCCGCTCTGTCTGGCGCCAGGTAGTCGCCGCCGCTGTTGAGCATGGCCAGGGCGGGGCAGCCGCCTGCGCAGTGCTGCAGCCAGGGGCACGCCGCGCACTCGCCTTGGTGCGCAAGCCTGTCGGCCACGGTGGCGTGGACCATCTGGCAGTAGGGACCCTCCTGCAGGATCGCCCCCAGGCCCTGCTCGTGCACGTTGCCCAGGCTGATGCCATGGGCGTCGAACCAGCCGGAGCTCTGCATGCAGGGGTAGACCTGCCCGTCTGCGCCGACGGCCACCATGCCGTTGGCAGTGCTGCAGCAGGGGCGGCTCTCCTTGAAGCTGGCGGGGGAGTAGCGCACGGGTGAGAGCCGGTACGAAAGCGTGCGGGGGAAGAGCTGGGCGACCATCCAGGCGTCGAGCTCCATGGCGTGCCCGGCGGCCGCATAGGCCCCCAGCAGCCGGGTGCAGCACTCGAGGTACTCGCCCCAGTCCAGGCACTGGCCCTGGGCGTTCAGCTCCCAGCGCGGCGTGGGCGCGGTCCACAGCAGGCGCGTCGCCTGCACGCCCATCGCGTCTAAGAGGGCGAGGCTCTCCAACAGGGCGGGCTGGTTGCGGCGGTTGACGCTCATCTGCACGCGCACGGGAAAGCCCTCCTCCACGCACAGCCGTATGGCCTTGAGCGCAGACTCCTGCGCGCCGGGGCAGCCGCGCATCCAGTCGTGGAAGCCCAGGCCGTCGAAGGATATCTTGATCTGCGGTTTGAACCCAAAGCCCGCCAGAAAGCCCAGCAGCTCGCGCGTGAGGAGGGCCCCGTTGGTGTTGAGCTCGTGGACGAAGAGGCCGCGGCTGTAGAGCAGCTCCACCAGCTCGCGGAAGCTGCGGTGCATGAGGGGCTCGCCGCCGGTGACCAGCACGGCGCTCACGCCCGCGCGCCGCGCGCTGTCAAAGAGGCGCCCTGCCTCGTCGAGCGACATCTCGCGGCGGCCCTCCTCGTTGCCCTGGGCGTTGAAGCAGTGCAGGCAGCGGTAGTTGCAGCGCTCTGTGATCTCGAGCGCCATCCAGGGCACCACGCGGTTGGGGCACACCAGCAGCTCCTGGAAGGGGCTCAAGGCGGGGGCGCTGTCGTCGCAGGGGAGCACCAGGCCCCGTTGCAGCAGCGAGCGCAGGGCGGGGCTGTCCGGCAGCGGCCTGCGCCCGTCGCAGCGGCAGGCAAGCTCGAACTCCTCCTGCGGCAGCGCGTGCGGGCGCGCCTCGAAGCGCCTCACGTAGGCGTGAGGGACACGCTTCCAGGAACGCAGGCCCACCTGCGGGGCCAGGATGTAGCGCTTGTCTGCGGGGGTGCTCACAGCTCCTGCCTCCATACCAGCTTGTAGAAGAGGCCGCGCGCCTCCATGAGGCTGTCGTAGCTGCCCTCTTCGGCGATCTTGCCCTCGTGCAGCACGATGATGCGGTCGCAGTTGCGGATGGTCGAGAGGCGCTGCGCGATGATGACGCGCGTGCACTCGAGCGCATCGAGGGTGTCGCACACGGCCTGCTGGGCCTGGTTGTCCAGGGCGCTGGTGGCCTCGTCGAACATGACGATCTGCGGCGAGCCGGCCAGGGCGCGCGCGATGGCGATGCGCTGGCGCTGCCCGCCGGAAAACCCTCCCCCGCCCTCTGCGACGACGGTGCGCATGCCCATGGGCAGCGCGCGGATGTCGTCTGCGATGCCGGCTGCCTCTGCGGCGCGCCAGGCGTCCTCCTCGCCCAGCCAGGGGGCCGCGACGGTGATGTTCGAGAGCAGGTCGCCCTTGAAGAGCTGGGTGTGCTGCAAGACCACGCCGATGCGCTGGCGCAGGCGGGCGGCATCTATCTCGCGCAGGTCGCGGCCGCTGTAGAGGATGCTGCCCTGCTGGGGCTGCTCGAAGCCCAGCAACAGGCGCAGCAGGGTCGACTTCCCGCAGCCGCTGGCGCCCACCACGGCCACGCTCTCGCCCGGGGCGATGCTCAGGGACAGCCCGTCGATCACAGGGCCGCTTGCCCCGTCGTAGGCGAAGACCACGTCGCGCAGCTCGATGGCGCCGTCGACCTTATCAAGCGCCGGCTTGCGCTGGGCGTCTTCTGGCTGCTCGGCCAGCAGCGGGGCCACCAGCTGCAGGCGCGGCTTGATCTGGGAAAGGCTGGCCGCAGCGGCAGAGAGCTGCAGGTGCGCACCCATGACCATCCCAAAGGCGCTGCTGAAGGCCATGTACGCGCTCAGGCCTACGCCCGATCTCATGGCGGCCCAGTAGATGGCGATGGTTCCCAGCAGGCTCACCGCCAGCTGCAGGCAGGGGGTGAGCCGCGCGATGAGCGGGCCGTTGTAGGTGAGGCGCGCCACCGCGGCATAGCGCTGCGCCCAGCTGGCAAAGGCGCGCTCCTCCGCGCCGGCGCTGCGCAGGCTGGCCACGGCTTCGAGCAGGGAGTTCTGCCATCCGCCTAGCTGCGCCTTCTTTCCCAGCAGCTGCAGGTTCACCCGCATCTGCACCAGGGTGGACAACACCGTCACCGCGCAGTTGGCGGCAAGCACCAGCAGCGCCGGCAGCCCCAGGGCAGGCGCGATGAAGAAGATCTGCACGAGGTAGGCCAGCGAGAACACGGCAGAAAGCGCCGCCCCCAGCACCGCCGTCTGCAAGAGGGCGGCCACCGTGCTGAAGTTTGCTAGCAGCGCCGCCAGCTCGCCCGAGCACCTGCTGCGGAAGAAGCGCGCCGGCAGGTGCAGCACGCGCATCATGGCTGCAGACTCCAGGTGCAGGCTGAGCTTTTGGCCCACGCCGCACACCACCAGGGTCTTGGCGCCGTTGATAAGGGCCTGGGCGATGGCGATGCCCGCCAGCAGGGCCGCTGCAAAGGGCAGGATGCCTGCGCTGTTGGAGCTCAGCACCGGCCCAAAGAGCATGGCGGTTGCCTGCGGCACCAGCAGGCCCAGCAGCACGCTGGCGCACAGGGCGCCCGCGATGACGAGGATGTCTGCGCCGTCGATGTCGCGCAGCATGTAGGCGAGCAGGTCGCGCAGGCCCAGGGGGCGCTTGGGCAGCGGCCGGTAGAAGCAGAAGGCCCTGCTGCCAAACTGCCGCGCACGCTGGGCGCTCACGCGGCAGCGCCTGCCCGTGCGCTGGTCGACGTAGCTGTAGCCCAGCGGCCCGGGAATCAGGGCGGCAGGCGTGCCGTCTTCGAGCACACCCAGGAGGGCCCCGGCGCTGTCGCGCTGCCAGCCCTCCTCCAGGCTCACCAGGCGGTGGGCGGTCCCGCTGCCCTGCAGGGCCTCTGCCAGCAGCTCGTCGAGCCAGGTGATGACGTCGTCGCGCCCGGTGGAGGGCCGCTCTGCCGCGCGCGTGCCGATCGCCGCCGCCAGGCTGGCGCGGCCGAGCTGCGGCTCGTCTGCCGCTGCTGCAGCCGTACGGCTAGGCGCGCCTTGGCGTGCGGGGGAGTGGGGCATGGGCGCGGGGGCGGCGGTGATGGCAGCACCCAGTTCCTCCAGCGCGCGCTGCAGCGGGTCCGGCCTGCGCCCCATGTTCGGTGCTCCTCCCATGATCAGCTCTGCCTCACCAGGCGCGCGTAGGCGCCGCCGAGGGCCATGAGGCTGTCGTGGGTGCCGCGCTCGATAACGGCGCCGCGGTCGAAGACCACGATCTCTGATGCATCGCGGATGGTGGAGAGCCGGTGCGCCGCGATGACGAGCGTGATGCCGCGCGCCTTGACGGCGGCCATGACCTGGGCTTCCGTGGCGGCGTCGAGGGCGCTCGTCGCCTCGTCCATGACGAGTATGCGCGGGTTGCCCACCAGGGCGCGGGCGATCTGCAGGCGCTGGCGCTGCCCGCCAGAGAGGTTGGCACCGCCTTCGGCGAGCATGTGCCCGAGCCCGTCGGGGTAGCCTAGGACCTGCTCCAGCAGGCAGGCGTCGCTCAACGCGCGCCGTATGTCCTCTTCGGGGATGCTGCTGTCCCAGAGCGTGAGGTTGTTGCGGATGCTGTCTGGGAGCAGCCTGCACTCCTGCGATATGACGGCGATGCCGCGGCAGCGCTGGGCGCGCGGCAGATCGAAGAGCGGCGTGCCGTCGACGAGCACCGTGCCCTCCCAGGGCTCCAGCAGGCCGGCAACCAGCTGGGCCACGGTGGACTTCCCGCTGCCGGAGGCCCCCACCAGCGCCACGCTGGCTCCGGGCTCCACCTTCAGGCACAGGTCCTGGATGAGCGGCACGGCATGGCGCGTGTAGCCAAAGCTCACGCCGCGCAGCTCGAGCTCGCAGCGGAGGGGCGCGGGATCGCTCTCCGCGCGCTCGCTGGCCGCTGGCGCCGCCGCAGCCAGCGGGGCCTCCAGCACGTCCTCGACGCGCTCCATGTCCACCCGCATCTGCGCGAGGTCCTGCAGGGAATCCACCAACTGCTGGGCCGGTGCGGCGAACTGCGCCAAGAAGCCCTGGAAGGCGAGCAGCATGCCTGCGTTGAACTCCCCGTTCATGACGAGCTGTATGCCCAGCACCAAGACGACGGCGTTGGCCAGCCCGGAAGCGAGTGCCGGCACGGACCCCAGCAGGGCAGACAGCCTGCTGGCACGCACCTGCTGGGCGTTGTGCTGGGCCTGGTAGGCCGCCCAGGTCCTGAAGAAGCCCTCTTCGGCACCGCTTGCCTTGATGGTCTCTATCATTTCAACACCGGCAACGGTTGCGCCTGCCAGCTTTCCCGCGTCACGCATCGAAACGCGCGTAATGTTGATGCGCTTTTGGGAAATGATACGCGACATCCACGCATTGATGACAAGCGATGAAAGACCTACAAGCGTGAGGATCCAGCTGTACCGTATCATAACGACGAGATAAAACACCATCATGATCGCGTTCAGCGCGAGAGGCGCGAAGGTATTGACTACGCTGTTGGCAATGCCGGCATTCGAGCCTTGTCTGCCCTGAATATCGCCCGCAAGGCGTTGGGAGAAAAATTCCATAGGAAGGTGAAGCACCTTCCACATAAACGTAGAGCTGCCAATAGTTGCGAGCTTGCCGTTGATCCTGTTGCTGTAATAGGTTTCAAGAGCAGAAATGACGAGTTGAAGTGCCGACATTGCCGACAGTGCGATAAGAAAAGGATAGAACCAATCGGGACTTTCATGCGTCAGGAGGCGGTCCATAAAAATTCGGGAAAAAGCCGGCGTGATCACCCCGATCAGCGCGGCAATGAGCGTCATAAATACGACGAAAACAACGGCAACCTTTGCTCCGCTCAACCGTTTTACGGCAAAAGAGAGGACGCTTTTCCTCTTTCCGGAGGGAACAAAGTTTTCGTTCGGTTCAAACATCAGGCAGATGCCTGTAAACGACTTGTCGAAGGTCTCCATGGACACGGTATAATTGCCCTTGGCGGGGTCGTTGATGACAGCCTTTTTTCCCTTGAATCCGTCAAGCACGACGAAGTGATTGAAGTTCCAATGAATAATGCAAGGGAACTTTCCGTTTTTTTT
>SFLO01000018.1 GCA_004553405.1 Coriobacteriaceae bacterium | reverse complement strand
AAGTCGCGCTGAGGTGTGGGTCCCAAAGTAGCCCACACCTCAGCGGAAGAAGTGGCCACTCCCTACACCTCAGCGGCAGTTTTGGCCACAGACAGCATCAGGAATCACGCTGGGCATGTCGCACACAGGGGCTACCATAGAACTCAGAGAGACCACCTACGAGGGAAGGGAGCGAGCCGATGAGGGGACTTGCTTCTAAGGGTGAGCAGGGCGGCGCCAAGCGCGTCGTGCGCTCTGTATGCGGCGGCTGCCATAACTGCTGCCCCATCAACGTCGAGGTTGAGGGCAACCGCGTCGTTCGCGTGAGCGGCGTGCCGGGCGACCCGCGCACCGGCGGCGCCATCTGCAGCAAGGGCCAGGCGAGCCCGCAGATCGCGCACGACCCACGACGCCTCATGTACCCCGTGCGCCGTGTTGGCGAGCGCGGTGAGGGCAAGTGGAAGCGTGTGAGCTGGGACGACGCACTCGCCGAGCTGGCCGGCAAGATCAAGGAGGCTGTGGCTGAGGACGGGCCGTGGTCTGTGAGCTTCATCCGCGGGCAGGCGCCCGGTTGGGGCTTCACCTACGACATGACCCAGCGCCTGGCGCATTGCGTGGGCACCGAGGTGGGCATGGGCGCCTCCGAGTGCTTCGTGCCGCGCGCCATCATGGAGGGCATGACCTACGGCGGCATGCCCAGCAGCGACTACGACAACGCCGACCTCCTCATCTTCTGGGGCAAGCAGCCGGCGTTTTCCGTTGCGCCCAGCCTGCGCAAGATCTACGACGCCCGCGACCGCGGCGCCAAGATCGTCTGCATCGACCCGCTGCACTTCCACCTGGCCGCCACGGCAGACCAAGTGCTGCAGCCGGAGCCCGGCACGGACCTGGCCATCATGCTCGCCATGCTCTACGTGATCGTCGAGCGCGGGCTGTGGGACGCCGCCTTCGTCGACAGCTACACCAACGACCCCGGCCTCAAGCGCCTGAGCGCGCACCTGCGCGGCGACAACGAGAACAACGTCGCCTACACCCCGCAGTGGGCCGAGCAGATCAGCGGCGTGTCCGCAGCGCAGATCGAGGCGCTGGCCGTGGAGTACGCCACCACCCCGCGCGCCGGCATCGTATCCGGCCACGGGCTGGAGGGGCGCGTGAACGTCGCCCAGACCACCCGCGCGCTGTGCATCCTGCGCGCGATCACCGGCCACCTCGACCGCGCGGGCTGCGACGTCTTCAGCCCCAAGAGCCCCGACCGCAACCCGGACTTCACGCTCATCAGCCGCGTGGTGCCGGGCTTTGAGCCCAAGGGCCCGGTGAAGATGTTCCACGTGCCGCCCTACTGCCCCGAGGAGTGCAAGTGGCCGCTGCTCTTTGGCGGCCAGGGCCTGATGCCCACGCCGGACGTCTATCGCATGATGCACGAGGGCAAGACCAAGGTGGCCGTCTTCCAGGGCGCCAACATCATGGTCACCCAGCCCCAGCCCGCGGTGACACGAGCCGCCATGGCCAAGGTGGGCTTCATCGCCGTTATCGACCCCTACCTCTGCGAGACCGCCGAGCTGGCGGACCTCGTGCTGCCGGCGGCCACCTACCTGGAGCGCACCGAGCCCGAGTGGTTCAAGAGCGACGTCTGGCTGCCCATCCTCACCTACCGCCAGAAGTGCGTCACCGTGGGCGAGGCCCTGCCAGACACCCAGATCATGATCCGCCTGGGCCGCGCCCTGGGCTTCACCGAGGAGTTCCCCACCGAAGACATCCGCTACTACATCGACCTCGACCTGCAGCCCAGCGGCATCACCGCCGCCCAGCTCGAGGAAAGCCCCAGCGGCATTGTCTTCGCGCAGGTAGAGCTGGAGAAGTTCCGCACGGCGGGCTTCCGCTCGCCCGGCGGCAAGGTGAACATCTGGAGCGAGGTGCTCGAGGCACACGGCTTTGCCCCGCTGCCCAGCTGGACGGAGCCGAGCGAGAGCCCGCGCGCGCAACCGCAGCTGGCCGAGCGCTACCCCAGCGTTTTGTTCACCGGCCGCAGCGGCCCCATGTACGTGCACGAGCAGCGCCGCACCATCCCCTGGCTGCGCGAGATGCAGCCCGAGCCCTACCTGTGGCTCAACAGCGCCTGGGCGCGCGAGCTGGGTATCGAGAAGGGCGAGCTGGTGGAGGTCAGCAGCCCGCGCGGCAAGATCCGCGTGAAGGCCGAGCCCACCACCGTCATCAAGCCGGGCTGGCTCTACGTGCCCGGGGGCTGGGCAGATGCCAACTACAACGAGCTGGGCATCGACGACGCGCTCTGCCCCATATCCAGCCAGGCCAACTACACCATGTGCCTGGGCCGCGTGGACAAGATCGACCCTGCCGGCCAGCCCGGCGCAGAGAGGAACTAGGCGATGCAGTACGGATTCCACTTTGACGTGAAGCGCTGCGCGCAGTGCTTTGCCTGCGAGGTCGCCTGCAAGTCCGCGCACGACGCCCGCCCGCATGTGTCCGAGGAGCCTGGCAGCTGCGGCCCGCGCCGCCGCCAGGTCTTCGAGCTGATGAGCGAGGACGGCCCCACGCCCATCCAGTACGTGTCGATGTCGTGCATGCACTGCGGCGACGCCGCCTGCCTCAACGTGTGCCCCGCACGCGCCATCTACCGCGACCCCGAGTTCGGCGCGGTGCTGGTCGACCACAGCCGCTGCCTGGGCTGCCGCTACTGCAGCTGGGCCTGCGAGTTCGGCGCGCCGCAGTTCGACCGCGACGGCCTGATGGTGAAGTGCGACATGTGCATCGACCGCCTGCGCGAGGGCCTGCAGCCGGCCTGCGTCGAGAGCTGCTGCGGCGGCGCGATCACGCTGTCACCCGTCGAGGGAGCGCCCAACACGGTGCGCGAGAAGGCCGCCAAGCGCCTCGCCGCCGCCGAGCGCCTGCTGTAAGGAGGGAGCCTTCGGCGCTGCCGCTCCGCCCCGCGCCTGCAGCAACAAAACCCCCAGGGTCGCCGTGGAGCCACAAGCACCACCGGCGGCCCCACGGGGCTGCTGCGGCAGTCGCCAGAGTCGAATTGACTGCCTCAGAAAGGACACACAACCTTCGTTGCACCCCATCCGTGTTAAGCTGCATGTTGTGTTTTCGCAGGTCAACGGCCTAATGGACACAAAAGGACACAGCAACGAGGAGCACGGCATCGATGACCCAAGTCAGCGCACCCGCGCAGCACGAGGGGCAGACATCCAGCGCGGCGCTCTTCTTCGCGCTGGATGTGATAGCCGCCGGCACCATCGAGTACTTCACGCACCTGGGGCTGGCGCCGGCGCTGGAAGCCGCTAACTAGAGAGGGGTACGCAGATGGATGCTTCCCAGAACGGTTTGAACAAGATTGAGGCCACGCTCACACCGGTGTTCGTGCTTGGTGTGTTGGCGCTGGTGGTGGGCGTGATCGACGCCGCAGTGCTGATCTACTTTGCCCTGCCCACCGTCAACCTGGCCTCCGCGCTCGTAGAGCTCGCCAACCAAGGCGGGGCGGCCGGCATCGGCGTGCCGGGCAGTCAAGCAGACGAGATCATCAAGCTGATGAACAGCCTGGGGCTACCGCAGGTGGACAACGCCAGTGCCCTGGCAGCTGCGGCTCTCGCCCTCGCCTCCTTCCTCGTCTTGGGCGCCATCTTGGCCCTGGGCTCCATACTGGGCGCCGTGGGCCTGATCCGCGTGCGCAAGCACCCCACCAAGGGCTACCGCACCGTCATCATCGCGCTGCTCTGCGGCGTTGTGGCCCTCCTCACGCTGAGAATCGTCTCCGGCCTGCTCTTTATCGCCGCGGCTCTGGTAGCGCACCGTGCGTTCTCCAGCTCGTCTGACCCGCAGGCCTTTGGCTACTACGACCGCCACCACCTCGGCTTCATGCGCTTCATCGAGTTCTTCTGCGCTGTCAACATCGTGGCCAACGCCTGCGTGCTGCTCTTTGTCACGCACTCGAGCTACTACGACGCCGCCTACTGGGTGAGCTTCATCCAGATGCTGATGATGTCCGTCACGCTGTGGCTCATCATCACCCGCAAGCAGCACGGCAGGGAGATTATCCTCGCCATGGTGGTCGTCTACATGGTCATCGACGCTGCCATCCAGGTGGCTACCGGCCACTTCAGCCTCAACACCTACATCGGCAGCGTCATCCCCAACCTGCTGCTCCTGCTCTACTTCGGCTTCTCCAAGCGCGCTAAGGAGCTGCTGGTGCAGCCCTTCCGCGCAGAGAGCCGCCAGGCAACGCTCAGAGAGGACGAGAAGCTCTGGAACCTCAAGAGCCCGCTGTTCTGGCGCAACCTGGTGCTCTACTTCTGCATCTTCTCTGTGGTGGGCCATTGGATGGAGTACTGCGTGTGCTGGCTCATCCGCCTGGGGCTGGTGCCCGGCACCTACGACCCCAACTCCGGCATCTGGCACGACATGCTCAACCCCTTCTTCGTCTACGGCGCGGCCTTTGTGGTGATCGGGCTGCTGCTCTTCCCCATCAAAAACCTGCTGCAGGCCAAGCTCCCCAAGGGCCCCTGGGCGCTCATAGTGAGCTTCTTAGTGAACACCGCCGTGTGCGCGGCCATCGAGCTTATCCTGGGCTTCACCTGCAACGTGCCGGTGGACGGCGTCTACCCGCTGTGGGACTACTCTGACATGGCCTTCAACTTCATGGGGCAGATCTGCCTGCTCAACACCACCTTCTTCGGCTTTATGGCAACGCTCATGACCTGGCTGGTCTACCCCGCTATGGAAAAGCTCTTTGCGAAGATTCCCAAGGACATCATGAACATCATCACCGTCGTGGTCATCGTGTTCTTTGTCCTGGTGGTGTTCATGTACGTGATCAACCTCTCCCTGCCCGCTGGCATGGAAATCTAGCGAAGAGCGCCACCGCTTGCAGCAGGAAGGTACAGGGATGAGTTTCTTCAGAGCAAAGAGCATGGAAAAGCTCCAAGACCCAGAGCAGCTTGACGACTACATACGCGTCGTGGCGCCACCCGCGTGGATGACCCTGGGCGCTGTGGCGCTGGTCATCATCGCCTTCGTCGTGTGGAGCCTGCTGGGAGATGTCAACGGCGTCACCCCGCTGGAAGCGCTCTTCGGCTAGACCATGGCACAACTCCCCACAGCACCCACCACCGGGCGACCCTGCGGCAAGGTCCCCCAGCTCATTCAGATGGAGGCCTTGGAGTGCGGCGCCACCAGCTTGGGTATGGTGTGCGCGTACTACGGGCTGTGGGTGTCCCCGGAAAAGCTGCGCGCCGACTGCGGCGTCAGCCGCGACGGCGCAAAGGCCCTCAACATCGTCAAGGCCGCGCGCTCATACGGCTTTGACTCCGCGGGCTACCGCATCGAGCCCGCTCTGCTGCAGCGTGAGGGCGAGTTCCCCTGCATCATCCACTGGGGCTTCAACCACTTTGTGGTGCTCAGGGGCTTCAAGAATGGTCGCGCCCTCATCAATGACCCCGCCCGCGGCGAGGTTGAGGTCAGCCCCGAGGAGTTCGACGAGCAGTTCACCGGCATTGTCATCAAGCTCGCCCCCAACGCGTCCTTCAAGCCCGGCGGCCACAAGCCCTCGATCTGGGGCTTTGTGAGGAAGCGCTCGCTGGGCACTGCAGACGGCCTGCTCTTTGTCGCGCTGGCCACAGCCATCGTGGGTCTGCTGGGCCTGGTGCCGCCGCTGTTGGCGCAGACCTTCACAGACAAGCTCATCGGCAGCACAGACACAGCGCTGCGGGTGCTCTTCTTTGCCGTGCTCATCGCGCTGTGCGTGCTGCAGGTGGCTGCCAGCGCGCTCAACTCTCTCTACACCCTGCGCACAGAGGGCAAGCTCTGCACCGTGGGATCGGCATCGTACATGTGGCACCTGATGCACCTGCCCATGGAGTTCTTCGGGCAGCGCTCCGCGGGAGACCTGGTCACGCGCCTGGGGCTCAACAAGAGCGTGGCGAACACCGTGCTCACCCAGCTCGCGCCCATCTTCATCAACTGCGCCTCCGCGCTGGTGTGCCTGGGCATCATGGCCTACTACTCCGCACCGCTGGCTGCCGCCGGCCTGGTGGCAAGCGCCGCCAAGGTCATCGCCGCCAAGGTCATCGCAGACAAGCGCACCAACTTCGTGCGCGTGGCCATGCGCGACAAAGCCAAGCTCAGTGGCGTGACCGTGGCCGGCATCCAGACCATAGAAACCCTCAAGGCAACCGGCGCCGTCAACGGCTTCATGCGCCGCTGGACCGGCTACCAGGCCTCCGCAAGCGCGCAGAGTGTGGAGTACGCGCGCCTCAACGCCACCTGGGGCCTCATCCCGCAGGTCATCGGCGCGCTGCTGGACGCCTTTGTGCTGGTGGCTGGCCTGTGGCTCATCTTGCGCGGGCAGTTCACCGTTGGCATGGTGCTGGCCTTCCAGGGCATGCTCATCCAGTTCTCCGCACCGCTGGAGTCGCTCATTCAATCCATGCAGACCCTGCAGGAGACAACAGCGGACATGGAGCGCATAGAAGACGTCATGAACTACCCGCTCGACCCCCTTGCCACCGAGGACGCCCCCTGCGGTGAGTGCGAGAAGCTGAAGGGCTCCGTCAAGCTGGAGAAGGTGAGCTTTGGCTACTCGCGCCTGGCCACGCCGCTCATCAAGGATTTTGACCTGGAGGTGTGCCCCGGCGGCTGCATCGCTCTTGTGGGTCCCAGCGGCTGCGGCAAGAGCACGGTTGCAAAGCTGATCACAGGTCTCTACCAGCCTTGGGAGGGCCAGGTTCTGCTTGACGGCACTCCCCTGCCGCAGATCCCGCGCACCGTGCGCTGCGGCAGCATCGCCACGGTGGACCAAGAGATCGTGCTCTTCAAAGACAGCGTGGCCAACAACCTCACCCTCATGGACGACAGCATCCCAGACGAGGCGATCGTCCGCGCCGCGCGTGACGCCCGCATCTACGACACCATCATGGAGCGAATGGGCGGCTTCAACCACGTGCTGCAGGAGGGCGGGGCGGACTTTTCCGGCGGGCAGTGTCAGCGGCTTGAGATTGCCCGCGCCCTGGCAGCAGAGCCCAGCATACTCGTGTTGGACGAGGCCACCAGCGCGCTCGACGCGCAGACCGAGCTGGAGGTCATGCGCGCTGTGCGCGAGCGCGGCACCACCGTCATCATGGTCACCCACCGCCTGAGCGCCATTCGCGACTGCGACGAGATCATCGTGCTCGACAAGGGCCAGGTTGTGCAGCGCGGCACCCACGAGCAGCTCATGGCTCAAGGCGGCCTCTACACCCAGCTGGTAGCGCAGGAGTAAGGCATGGCGAACACGTATAGAGACCGTATAGACCAGCGCTACGAGCATGACGAGGCCGGCTTCCAGCATGCGATGGAGAGCCTCTACATAGGCGTCACGGGCGATACGGGCTTCCGCACCCTCAACGCCGTGGAGCAGGCACAAGACGCCATCGCCAAGGTGCTCGCCTACTACGGCGCCACGCCGGCTCCCGCCCTCAAGGGCGAACACGACATAGAGGCCCTGCTGCGCCACCACCTTGACCCAACCGGCATCGCCTACCGCCAGGTCAAGCTGCCGCCCAAGTGGTACCGCGACGCCGTGGGCGCCCTGCTCGTCCAGCAGGAAGACGGCACGCTGCTGGCGCTCATCCCCCACACCAAGGGCGGCTACACCTACACCGACCCTGCCACCGGCAAGGACGTCCACGTCACAGACGCCAACCTGGGCCTCAACATCAGCGGCACCGCCTACTGCTTCTACCGCCCGCTGCCCAACGAGGAACTCTCCATCCGCAGCCTGGTGCTCTTCATCCTCAAGTCGCTCGACCCGCGCGACTACGCCATCACGCTGCTCTCTGTGATGGCGGCCACCGCGCTGGGTATGATGCTGCCCGTGCTGAACAAGTACGCGTTTGGGCCGGTGGTGGAGGCAGGCGAGCTGAGCATCGTGTGGCCGGTAGGCGTGATGCTGCTCTCCGTCACCTTGGCGCAGGTGCTGCTCACCGCCGTTCGCAACCTGGTGCTGCAGCGTGTTGACATCAAGCTCAACGTCACGGTGAAGGCGGCCATCATGATGCGCGTGCTGAGCCTGCCACCCTCCTTCTTCAAGCAGCATGCCTCTGGCAACCTGGCCAATCGCATCAGCTCCGTGGACATGGTGGTCATGCAGCTGGAGCAGGCGGTGTTCGGCACAGCGCTCACTGGTTTGTTCTCGCTGCTCTACATCGTGCAGATGATCACCTTCGCGCCCAAGATGATCGTGCCCACCTTCTGCGTCATATTCGCGAGCTTCCTGGGCAACCTGGCCATCGCGCGTATCTCCGCCCACCGCACCCAGGAGGTGCTGGAGCTGGAGGCCCAAGGGGCGGCGATGTCCAACGCCATCATCGGCGGAATCCAAAAGATCAGGCTGGCCGGGGCGGAAAAGCGCTTCTTCTCTGCCTGGGCGGAAGGCTTTGCCAAGCGAATGGCCCTGGCGTACGGCCACCCCGGCATCCTCATGCTGGAGACCCCACTCACCACCCTCATCAGCACGGCCGGTTTGGTGGTCATCTACCTCTTTGCGTTGGGCGGGGGCATACAAGATGCCGCCACCTTCATGGCGTTTTCTAGTGCATACGGCCTGGCCAGCTCAACTGTCAACGAGATGCTCCTGCAGATGCTTTCCAGCCAGCCCTACCTCAAGATGATCGAGCCCCTGCTGCAGGCCGTGCCAGAGGACAACGGCGGCAAGGCCCGCGTTGAGCAGCTCCGCGGCGGCGTGGCGCTCAAGGGGGTGACCTTTGGCTACCACGCAGCAGACAAGCCGCTGTTCGAGAACCTCAGCCTGGAGGTGCGCCCCGGTGAGTATGTGGGCATCGTGGGCAAGACGGGTTGCGGCAAGTCCACCGTCATGAGGCTCATGCTGGGCTTTGAGACGCCAAGCCGCGGTGCGGTGCTCTTTGACGGCTGCGATGCCTCCACGCTCGACCCGACCTCCCTGCGCAGGCAGATCGGCGTCGTGCTGCAGAACGGCACCCTGCTTCCCGGCAGCATCTACGACAACATCCGCATCGCCATGCCGGAGCTCACGCTGGAGCAGGCCTGGGAGGCCGCGCGCCTGGCGGGACTGGCAGACGACATCGAGGCCATGCCCATGGGGATGATGACGGTGGTGAGCGACGGCGGCGGAGGCATCAGCGGCGGCCAGCGCCAGCGCATCATGATCGCGCGCGCCGTTGCCGGCAAGCCCAAGATCCTGCTCTTCGACGAGGCCACCAGCGCGCTGGACAATATCACGCAAAAGCAGGTGGCAGAAAGCCTGGCCGAACTGCAGTGCACGCGCATCGTGATCGCCCACCGCCTGAGCACTGTGCGCGACTGTGACCGCATCCTGGTGCTGGACAGAGGGTGCATCGCCGAAGAGGGCAGCTACGACGAGCTCATGGCCCGCGGCGGCCTATTCGCCGAGCTGGTGGAGCGCCAGATCGCGTGAAAGCGCTGGCGGCCTGCCCCATCGCCATGGTGACCGCCCACGCAGAGCTGCTCGAGCATGCGATGGTAGAACTCCCTGCGCTGCAGAGAGGCGCAGCCGACGCTGTCGTCGCCGGCTTTGAGCATGACGCTGTTCGTCACAATCCCACAGACGAGCAGTGCAGTAGCGTGCTAAAGTGCAAACAGCACGTTTGACCTGCGGCAATGTGTCCGTTTGTGTCCTATTTGAAATACCTGCGGACTCTTAATAGAAAAGGAAACCACCATGAGCGACACGATCAAGGAGCTGCTTGCGGGACTGCCAGCCGAGCTGCAGGAGCAGCTGAAGGGCGCGTCCACTCAGGAGGAAGGCATGGCCATCCTCGAAGCCAACTCCGTTCCGCTGCCCGACGAGGCTCTCGAGGCCGTCGCAGGGGGTGTCGACTGGTACGAATGGGGCAAGGATTGGGTCAACTAGGGAGCGCCGCTAGGCCAGATTCGCCACAACCGAAAGAAGAACCAGATGAAGCCTGCTGTTTTTAAGAGGGCAGCCGCCAGCGCCACGTCGATAGCGCTCGTCCTGTCCCTGTGCTTTGCCCCTGCAGCCCTCGCCGCTAATGACAGCTGCCCCACCCGCTGGGACTCAAGCTGTGGGGCGAGCTCCTTCTACTATGGGGAGATACAGCAGGAGATTAGCGGCGCCGTGGGCCTGTGCGTCGATGTCTCCAAGTGGCAGGGCAGCATCGACTGGGCCGCCGTCAAGGCGGCAGGCATCGACTATGCCATCATCCGCTGCGGCTTTGGGCAAGATGAACCCGGCCAGGACGACCCCTACTGGCTCGCCAACGTGAGCGGTGCCCTTGAGAACGGTGTCAAGATCGGCGTCTACCTGTATTCATACGCGTACTCGGAGAGAAGGGCCCTCGGCGAGGCCGAACACACCCTGCGCCTGTTGAAGGATGCGGGCCTCACGCCCGACAAGCTCGTGCTGCCGGTCTTTATCGACCTCGAGAACCAGGCCAACATCAGCGGCGGCAACACGATGACGGCGCGCATCGCCACCGCGTGGTGCAA
>SFLO01000017.1 GCA_004553405.1 Coriobacteriaceae bacterium | reverse complement strand
AGACAGATATGCTGGACAAGGAAGGCGTTCAGGCCGAAGAGCAGGCCATCTGGGACGACATCGAGGCCAACGGCCGTCTGGGCCTTGAGCAGGAGAAGATGCTCTACACCATCGCTCTGCGCCAGGACGAGCTTGGTCGCAAGCCCACCAACATGTTGGAGAGCAAGATCAAGGGCAGCGAGCTCTACCAGCCCATGCTCGACCGCGAGTACCTCACCTACGAGGTCTTCGACAACCTGGGCAACCCCGATCACAGGATTGCGAGCCTCTACGTCACCCTCAAGGGCATGCGCTACTGCATGCTGCTTGCAGACGAGCTCGAAAAGCAGATGGATGTCAACCCCGCCGGCGTCAAGTGGGAAAACGTCCCCAACCTGGTGTAAGCCAAGCGGCTCACGCGGCCCGTTGTCCTTCAAGGGGCAACGGGCTTTTCTTTTCTTGGGTTTTGGTGCGAAGGGGCTTCATGTGCGCGCGTGTTGCCCCTCTTGGACAATCAGGCGAGCCCAAGCGCTACTATTGACTGGTGAACAAATGCGAACGGGGAGACCTGCTACATGACCAACCCTGCTCTCGAAGAGGCGCTGGCCTCCTTCGACACTATCGAGAAGACCTACGTTGCCGCCCTGCAGAAGAAAGGTCTCGTCTTTGCCGAGCGCGGCTCGCACGAGGAGCGCGTGGCCCAGCTGCACGCCCAGCTCAAGGAGCGTGGGGCTCAGTTCCGCAACGCCGGGGCTAGCATCCGCACCGGATGGCTTTCCAAGGCCTGTGTTGAGTGCACGGGGATGAACGGGTCCGAGACCTTCTCGACCACCTTCAAGTGCCACAGGGACTGCTACTTCTGCTTCAACTACAACCTGGGCGACTACGAGAAGTACGTCCGCGAGGGCTGCCCCTGGGAAGAGGAGCTCCAGGCTGCCTACGAGGCATCCGGCGGCAAGATGGCTGTGCTGGGCCTCACAGGCGGCGAGCCCCTGCTCAATCTGGAGGACTCACTGCACTTCTTGCAGCGCGCGGGGGAGCTTTTTCCCCAGGCGCACAAGCGCATGTACACCTCGGGCGACCTGCTGACAGAAGACGGAGCACAGCGCCTGGCGCAGGCCGGGCTCACCGAGATGCGCTTTTCCATCAAGCAGGACGACCCCGCAGACAGGCGCGAGACCGTGCTCGCCAAGATGAAGATGGCGACTGCCTACATACCGGACGTGGTGGTGGAGATGCCCATCATCCCCGGCACGAAGGACTCCATGAAGGAGTGGATGCTGCGCTTTGAGGAAAACGGCATCAAGGGCATGAACCTGCTGGAGTTCTGCTTCCCCTTCCACAGCTGGGACGAGTTTGCCAAGCGCGGCTTCACGCTCAAGAACCCGCCCTTCCCGGAGATGTTCGACTACGGCTATTCGGGCGGTTTGGCGGTTGCCGGCAGCGAGGAGCTGGCCTTGGAGCTCATGGTCTGGGCGCTTGACGCGGGCCTGAGCTTTGGCATGCACTACTGCTCGCTTGAAAACAAGCACCGCAGCGAGATCCGCCAGCTCAACGAGCCGGCGCGCAGGGTCCACCCCATCTTCGAGTTCGATGAGGGGGACTTCTTCATCAAGACCGCCAAGGTCTTTGGCCCGGACCGCGACGCTGCCCGTCAGCTGCTGGCAGACGCCGGCTGCAGGGACGTTGTCGAAGACGAGGACGACCAGACCATCGCCTTCCCGCCGCGCTTTGCAAACCTCTTCAGCACAAGCCCGGTGCAGGTGATGATGGCATACAACGTGCTCGACAAAGACGAGCACGGGCGCTTCTTGCGCGAGGTGGCGCTCAAGCCCTACCGGGGCTAGGGTGGCACGGGTCGCGCGCGGGCACAGCGCGGCCAGAGGAAACCATGGGGCCCGCAGACGAGCGGGCTTGTGACAGAGGGAGACTGCTATGGCACTTACGGAAGCCAAGGGTTCGCTTGAGGAGCAGGCACGGGCGGCGCGCTTCAGCGCTCAGCTGTTCGAGGAGAAGGAGCGCCAGGCAGCAGAGCTTGCCGCGATGACATCTGAGCAGCGCGTCTTCGAAGACGAGGACGGCAACGCATGGGGCTACGTGGTTATCGCCGAGCGCGTGGTGCGCATCGAGGGCTGCAGCGAGCAGGTGGAAGAGCTGTGCGTCCCCGCTCAGATCGAGGGTCTGCCCGTGATCGCCGTCGCTGCCGAGGCCCTGGCGGGCAAGACCGCCATCACCGAGGTGCACTTCCCCGAAAGCGTCGAGCAGATCGGTGCCTATGTGCTGCGCGGCTGCAGCCAGCTGCGCGTGGCAGACCTCGCCTGCAGCGCAGACCGCTACGATCCGAGCTGGCTCAAGGGCTGCACCAAGGTCGAGGAGCTGCGCGTGCCAGAACGCGCTGCCAGTCTCAAGCCCAACATCTTCGACCTGCCCCAGCTCAAGCGCCTCTACCTGGGCCGCGGTATAGAGGAGCTTGAGCCGGGCATGTTTGCCAAGAGCAAGCTCGACAGCATCCAGATCAGCGCCGAGAACACGGCCCTGCGCACGGACGGCGCTGGAATCTACAGCGCAGACGGGAGCTGCTTTGTGGCGCTTGCCATACCGCGCGAGAGCTACGCGGTCGAGCCCGGCGTGACCAAGATCGCCAAGAAGGCCTTTGCCGGCATCGGCGCGCTGGCCCAAGTCGAGATCCCCCAGGGCCTGGAGCTGCTCGACGAGTTCGCGCTCGCGCGCACGGCCATTACGAGCTTCACCGCGCCGGAGACCCTGCGCTGCATCGGGCGCCAGGCCTTCTTCAACTGCCGCGAGCTTGCCGAGGTCACCCTCAACGAGGGCTTGGAGGAAGTGGGCGACGAGGCCTTCTGCGCATCTGGTATCACCCGCCTGCAGCTGCCCCGCACCATACGTGAGCTGGGCAAGAAGGTGGTCGACCGCACCGCGCTCAAGTGCTCTGGTGCAGACGCTAGCTTCAGCATCGAGGAGGGCTCCCAGGCCATCAGGCTCGACGAGTATGGCGTGCTCTATGCCATCGAGGAGGAGGGCCTGCGCGTCATCCGCGGCATGGACGCCTCGCTGCCCGAAATCGAGCTCCTTGCCGGTACCTACAAAGTGGGCGAGGGTGCCTTCACCAAGCAGATGAACCTGCGCCGCGTCGTGTTGCCAGAAGGACTGCTCTACATCGAGGACAACGCCTTCCGCGACTGCCGCGGGCTCGAGCAGGTGAGCGTCCCCAGCACCCTGCGCAGCGTGGGCAACAATGCCTTCCTCGACACCTCCATCGCGGCCTTCAAGGTGCCGGCCAGCCTGGAGCGCATCGGCCGCACGGCGCTCATCACCCTGGGTGCCCACCACGAGGACTGGGCGCCGGAGCTCGAACTGGTGGAGGTCGACCCCGCCAACCCGCGCTTTTACAAGCACTGCGGCATGCTCGTCGAGCGCCGCGACGACGGCCATGCGCAGGTGCTCGTCTACGACGGCACGGAGCCTGTGGTCTTCTTCCCCGACGAGGTCGACACCGTGTGCCCCTATGCCTTCCGCGGCACCAAGAAGCTGCAGGAGCTTCACATTTCCGACCGCGTGAAGGCCATCGGCATGCGCGGCCTGGCCTTCGACTGCCTGCTGAAGGACATCTACATCGAGTGCACCCAGCCCATCGAGGGCCACAGCAAGTTCCACTTCTCGTTCCCGGACACCAAGCGCGGCGAGGCCCAGCAGAACAACGCCTTTGGACAGCTGCAGAACATGGACGTGGAGTTCATCTTCCGTGGCTACGACCTTACCATCACCAACGCGGCCAAGTTCGACAACAAAAGCGACGACGACCTCGCCCTCTACGACCAGGTCTGCCTGCTGGTGGAGCGCTTGGAGGACCCGCTGTTCTTGCGCCCGGTGCACCAAGACACCATCGACAAGATGTTCACCTTCAACATCGTCGAGATCTGCAAGGCGGTGGCGCGCCACGACGACCGCGGCACCATCGACAAGCTGGTGGAGCTGGGCTACCTCAACAAGGAGAACGTCTACGATGTGACGGACGCCGTGGCCGAGCTCAAGGACGCCGCCATGACCGGGCACATGCTCGAGCTCATCCGCCGGCGCTTTGGCCTGGACACCGCGCGCTTCGAGATCTAGGGACGAGAAGGGGAGGTCCCCATGTCGTTTGTCACAGAGCTGCCCGAGTTCGACTGCATGTGGGGAGCGCCCAAGGTGTCTGGTGACCCCGAGCGCGAGGGCGAGTTCGACTTCAAGACCTATATGGAGCGCTTCCGCGACTTCAGGCCGTCGTTTCACGGCTCTAAGCAGGGCAGCCTCAAAGACCTCCAGGTGACCTTTGGGGGCTTTTCGCCCACCTTGATGCCCAGCGAAGGCGTGCAGGACGAGGATGCCGGGCAGCGGGTTTCGTTAAGGGAGCGCTCTGACCGCCACCAAAGCGAGTACTATGCCGCAAAGCGCCACGCGGCAGAGCTCGAAGGCGCGCGCGCGAGCGAGCCGCGCACCCTGGCTGACGGGCAGACAAGCTGGACCTACGTGCTGCTCGACGGCGCCGAGGTGCGCATCGAGCGCTGCGAGAGCACAGAAGCGCGCGTGGTCGTGCCAGACACCATCGAGGGCCTCCCCGTTGTGGCCATCGCCCCAGACGGTATGGCGAACCTGGCGCAGGCAGAAGAGATCATCTGCGCAGACAGCATCCAAAGCATCGGTGGCTGCGCCTTCCGCAGCTGCCCGCGCCTGCGCCGCCTGGTGTTGCCGCGCATGACCGCGAGCTTCGAGAGCTCGTGGTTTCGCCACTGCGGCAAGGTAGAGGAGCTGGTGCTTCCGGGCCTGCTGGAGCTGCTCAAGCCAGACATCTTCGACAACTCGCAGCTCAAGCGCCTGGTGATCGGCGAGGGCACGCGCGAGCTGGAGCCGGGCGTCTTTGGGCGCAGCAAACTCGAGCTGGTGGAGGTTGTCGACGACAATCCTTACCTGGCAAGTGACGGCCGCGCCGTCTACAGCAAGGACGGCAGCTGGCTCATCGCCTTGGCGGTGCCGGTGGAGCGCTACGAGCTGCGCGCGAGCTGCCGGGCCCTGGCAAAGCGCTGCATGAGCGCATTTGCGCAGCTGGCGCAGGTCAAGCTACCCCGCAGCGTGGAAAGCATCGGCGACTTCGCCTTCTACAACACCGGCATCAGCGAGTTCAACGCGCCGGCCTCCCTGGTGCACATCGGCGAGAAGGCCTTCTTCCGCTGCAGCAAGCTGGAGCATGCGAGGCTCAACGAGGGCCTGCGCATCATTCAGGACGCCGCGTTTTCGCACACCGCGCTCAAAGAGCTGCTCATCCCCAGCACGGTCTACCACTTGGGCACGGCCTTGGTAGATGGCACGGGGCTGGTGTGTTCGGGCGAGGATGCCGGCCTGAGGATGGCTGCCGAGGGCGAGTACCTGGACATCGACCGCTTTGGAGCCCTCTACCGCAAGGAGGACGACGGCCTTCACCTGCTGCGCCTGCTCGATGCCGACATCGAGCGGCTCGAGGTGAAGGAGGGCACCCGCTTCATCGACGCAGAGGCCTGCCTGCGCCACCCCGCCCTGCGCGAGGCGCTGCTGCCGCAGGGGCTCGAGGAGATTCGCCAGGGGGCCTTCCGTGCCTGCCGCGAGCTGCGACGCTGCACCATCCCGGACAGCGTGCGCGTGATAGGGGAGGAGGCCTTCTTCGACAGCTCCCTTGAGCTCGTCTACCTGCCCGCCTCGCTGCAGGAGCTGGGCGAGAGCGCCTTCATCACCTACTACGCCCACCACGGCCAGGGCAGGCCCAGTGTGCGCAGCGTCGAGATCGCCGAGCCCCAGCGCGGGCGCTTCATGATGACGAGCAGCCTGCTGTGCGAGCGCCGCGCAGACGGCAGCCTGCGCGTGCTGCTCACGGACTGCTCTGAGGAGCACGTGGTGATCCCGCGCGAGGTCGCAAGCATCGCACCCTATGCCCTGCAGGGCAACAACGAGGTGCGCTCGCTGAGCCTGTGGAGCTGCATCCGCGAGATAGGCGTGCGCGGCCTGGCCATCGAAAGCTATGTGCGCCACATCCACATCGACAACGCGCAGCCCGTTGAGGGCCACGAGTTCTTCGAGCTGGATTTTCCCGACACCCCGCGCTCGCTCAAGCAGCTGGCCATGGGCCTGTGTATGATGACGAGCGTGGACGTGCCCATGCTCTACAAGTACTACGACACCGTGGTGTGCAACAGCGCCGGCTTTGGCAAGGACAACGGCGGTCTCAAGCTCCACGAGCAGGTGGCCCGCATGCTGCGCCGCCTGGAGGACCCGGTCTACATGACGGACAGCCTGCGCAGCACCCTGGTGAGCTACCTGCACAACAACATCCTCGACGTATGCGAGGCCCTGGCCCGCGCAGACGACCGCCGCTCGATCGACCGTCTGATCGACATGGGGTATATCACCTGCGAGAACCTCACGGCCTGCATCGACCGCATCGGCACGGTGAAGGACGCCGCCATGACGGGCTACCTCCTGGAGGTCAAGCGCCGCCGCTTTGGCAGGGTGTCCATGGACTTCGACATCTAGGAGGAGGTGGGAGACATGCCCAGCCCGCAGCAGGTGGAAGACCGCAAGACCCAGCGCCGCAAGCTGGAGGACAGGCTCGCCGCCGACGTCATCGAAGAGTGCCGCACCCAGCTGATGCTGAAGTTTCGCTTTCTCGACCTGGCGCTGTGGAGGATGGAGCTCGAGCCCCTGCGCGTCGGCATGCGCTACCCTACGGCCACAGACGGCGAGAAGGTCTACTTGGACCCGCCGCGCGTGGTGGCGCGCTTCCAGGCGAGCTTTGCAGAGGCGGTGCGCGACTACCTGCACCTCACCATGCACTGCATCTTCAGGCACCCCTTTGACGAGGACCATCCGCACAAGGAGGCCTGGTGGCTGGCCTGCGACCTGGTGTGCGAGTCTGCCGTCATGGACATGTGCGGCGACCGCTTTGCCTGCGAGGACGACAAGCACCGCCGCGAGCTGCTCGACGAGCTCATCAAGGAGGTGGGCAGCCTGGTGCCGGGCAAGCTCTACCTCTTCTTCCGCCAGGCGCTGATGATGCCGGAGGGCGCGGCCTACCGCGGCTACGACCGCTCCAAGATCAACGAGCTGCACGCGTTGTTCGAGCGCGACAACCACGAGAGCTGGCCGGGCTCGAGCGCCAAGGCAGACGGCGAGGGCGAGCCTCAGCCGGGAGAGACCATGGAGTTGGGCCAGGAGGACAGCGACGGCCTGGATGCGGGCAGCGACATCATGGAGGAGCTTTCCGACGAGCTCAAGGAGCAGATGGAGCGCACGCTCAACGCCCAGAAGCCCCAAGACGACGAGGCGCTCGAGGGCGACGACTCCCAAGACGCCGCCGACGAGGGCACCGAGGAGGCGCAGTCCCAAGGCGACGACGCCCAGGGCCACGCCGACGAGCAGCCAGATGAGCCCGAGGAGAAGACCCAGGAGCAGCGGGAGAAGGAAGAGGAGACCCGCAGGGACTGGGAGGAGCTGGCCAAGCAGATCGAGATGGACATCCAGACCTTCTCGCAGGAGTGGGGTGACGAGGCCGGCAGCCTCATCGCGTCGCTGCGCATCGCCAACCGCAAGAAGTACGACTACGCCACCCTCCTGAGGCAGTTCATGCAAAGCAACGAGCTCATGAAGGTCAACCAAGACGAGTTCGACTACATCTACTACACCTTCGGCATGGACATGTACGGCAACATGCCCTTCATCGAGCCGCTGGAGTACAAAGAAGAGCACAAGATGCGCGACCTCGCCATCGTGATCGACACCTCTGAAAGCGTGAGCGGGCCGCTGGTGAGGCGCTTTTTGGAGCACACCTTCGCCATCCTCAAGGAGTTCGACAGCTTCACCGAGCACGTGAACGTGTGGATCGTGCAGTGCGATTCGAGGGTGCAGGCGGCCCAGCACATCTCGCGCCTCGACGAGGTCGACGCCTTGATGGAGAACTTCCACATCCGCGGCTTTGGCGGCACGGACTTCCGCCCCGCCTTCGCCTATGTGCAGGGCCTGCGCGAGAACGGGTCGCTGCGCGACCTCAAGGGCCTCATCTACTTCACAGACGGCCTGGGCGCCTTCCCGGAGAAAGCGCCCGACTACGACGCCGCCTTCGTCTTCATGGACGACGGCAGCAGCATCCTGCCACCGGTGCCGCCCTGGGCGATCAAGGTGGTAATCGACGAAGAGAGCATCACCCGCTTGGGTTGTGACGAGGAGTAAAGGGGAGGTTTGCAGCGTATGAACATCGCGGCAGCAAAGAGGCAGATCAAAGACACCGTCGAAGCGTACCTCAAGAAGGACGACGCCGGCATGTACGTCATCGAGCCCGTCCACCAGCGCCCCGTCTTCATGGTGGGCGCGCCGGGCATCGGCAAGACGGCCATTATGGAGCAGGTGGCCCAGGAGCTGGGCATCGGCATCGTGTCGTACTCCATGACGCACCACACCCGCCAAAGCGCGCTGGGCCTGCCCCGCATCGAGCAGCGCGAGTTCGAGGGGCGCAGCTACGAGGCGACCGAGTACACGATGAGCGAGATCGTCTCTGCCGTGTACGACTACATCAAGGCCAGCGGCATGCGCGAGGGCATACTCTTCCTCGACGAGATCAACTGCGTTTCTGAGACGCTTTACCCCTCCATGCTGCAGTTCCTCCAGTACAAGACCTTTGGCAAGCACAAGGTGCCCGACGACTGGATCATCGTCTGCGCGGGCAACCCGCCCGAATACAACCGCAGCGTGCATGAGTTCGACATCGTCACCCTCGACCGCATGCGCCAGATCGACGTCGAGCCGGACTTCGCCGTGTGGAAGGCCTATGCCTCTGCCAAGGGCGTGCACCCGGCCGTGACCACGTTCCTCGACGCCAAGCGCGACTGCTTCTACAAGGTCGAGAGCCGCCCGGGCGGGGGAAAGTCCTTCGTCACGGCGCGCGGCTGGGAGGATCTGGCCCAGATCATCGCTCTCTACGAGCAGATGGGCAAGGCGGTCGACCGCGACCTGATCGCCCAGTACCTGCGTGACGACGACATCGCCGACCAGTTCTCCGTCTACTACGCGCTCTTCCAGAAGTACCGCTCTGACTACCAGGTGGGTCGCATCCTGGACGGCAACCCGGACGACGAGGTCTACACCCGCGCGCGCAGGGCGGAGTTCGACGAGCGCGTGGCCCTCATGGGGCTGCTGCTCGATGCCTTGGCAGGGGAGTGCTCCAAGGCCATGGACCTCGAGGGCGTCGTGGTCGAGGTGCGCGACCTGCTGCGCGAGTTCAAGGTTGAGCTGGGCGAGGGCGCAGGGCTCGAGGACACGCTCATCCCGCGCCTAGCCGAGCGCGAGGCCGACCTCGCGCGCGTGGTCGAGGCCAACACCATGTCTGCCGCGGGCATCCGTCATCAGCGCCTGGTGATCGCCAAGGTCCGCAGCCTCATCGGCGCGTGCACGCTCGAGCGCGCAACCGCCGGCCCAGACGCCTTCGAGCTGCTCAAGCGCCTCTACAAGGAGGACGTGGACAAGATCGCCCCGCTGGTCGAGGACGCAGACGCCAAGATGAGCAACGCCTTCCAGTTTGTGGCCGACGTCTTCGACAGCCGCGAGATGCTCATCTTCCTGGCCGAGATCACCACGCGCCAGACCACAACGCAGTTCATCTCGCACTACGGCAACGAGGCCTTCTACCAGTACAACGACCAGCTGCAAGTCGATGCGTCGCGCAGCAAGCTCGAGGAGCGCATCGGGCAGCTGGAGGGCTTTGAGGAATCCACGGGCGCATATGCCGCCACGCACTCCGTCACGGACGGCTTCACGGCCGGCCTGCGCGCAAGCGGTGGCAACGCCTACGGCGGCGAGGTCGCTCAGCCGCAGGGCATGAACGACCTGCTGGGCAGCGCGGGCGCCGTGGCCGATGCGCCGGCAGAGCCCACGCCCGCCAAGGTGGGCCCGGTCTACGGCGCGGCGGAGCTTGCCGCCTACTACAACGGCCGCGAGTTCGAGTGGGGCTTTGACAGCCTGTGCCGCATGACGCTCGACAACGTGAGCCTCAAGGACAAGAAGGTGCTCGATGTGCAATGCCGCCGCGGCAAGGGCGTCTACAAGCTGAGCGCGCGCGTGGGCGCCTCTGGCAAGGCCATCGGCGTTGACAGCTCGCAGGCCTACATCGACGACGCCAAGGCCTTCGAGCACGACGCCGCCCGCCGCAGCGGCCTGCCCAAGAGCAACATGGCCTTCCACGTCGCCTACCCGGAAAACCTCCTGGAGGCAGGCATCGGCAACAACTCGCTCGACGTGGTCTATATCAACAACGTGATCAACCTGGCCTACAACCCGGCCGCGGCCCTGCGCGAGTTCGCCCGCGTGCTCAAGCCGGGCGGCCTGCTCATCTGCGAGACCGTGGTGGCAGACCATGAGCGCGACGAGTCCCTCATCGAGGAGGCCCGCAGGATCGGCAACAGCATCCAGGCCGGCCGCACCCAGGAGGAGTTCGCCAAGCTCATGGCCGA
>SFLO01000016.1 GCA_004553405.1 Coriobacteriaceae bacterium | reverse complement strand
GGCTGCCCAGGCGCACCGCGGTGGAGCGGTCGACCACGGGCACGCTGCTCATGGAGATCTCTGCGATGTCCTCGGAGAACTCGCCGTCCTGCACGTCGAGCAGCTGCGAGTAGCTCTTGGCGTTGAAGAAGGGGCCGGAGATGAATCCGCCCACCACCAGGGCCAGGGCGCACACGGCCAGGATGCCGCCGGAAACCAGCAGCCCCGCCTTGCCGCGGGCACGGCCGGCCTCGCGGTCTGCCTTCTTGGCAGCCTTCTCAGCGGCCTTCTGGGCCTTGGCGGCCTCGCGCTCCTCTGGCGTCTTGCGGGCGGCGCCGGCCTTGAGGGTGTCGCCCAGGTCCTCGAAGAAGTCCTGGATGTCCAAGATCATGCCGCTCACGCCGTCGCTTGCGCGCGGGATGGCAAAGAGCACCGTGACGATGATCACGCAGTAGATGACGAACCACCAAAACGCAGTGCTGTGGATGTTCATCGCGGGGATGGTGGCGTAGTACAAGATGGCGATGATGATGATCGAGAGTATGGCGGGTATGCCGTATTTCTTCATCGTCTCTCCTTACTCTTAGCTGGGGGCTGTCTAGGAAAAGCTGTCCACGAAGTGGGCCAGGATGGCGGCGGAGGTGGGGGTGCACAGCTCGCCTTCGAGGCGGGTTGCCGCCACGGGGATGCCGTAGGCCTCGATGATGGCCGCGGTGGCCGGGGCGGGGATGCTCAGCGTACCGTGCGAGCACTCGACGGTGCCGCTGCCCACCTGCACGGGCGAGCAGCTCACATGCTCTGGGGCCAGCAGCTCGAAGGCGGTGCAGATGCCCAAGATCTCCCTCACGGTCATGCCCTTGCCCACCTCGTGGAAGTGGGCCTCCTCAAGCGGGCAGCCGTGGGCCTTGGCCTCGGCTTCAGCGAGGATGCGGTAGATGGCGAGGGTGTGCTCCTTGGCGTAGTCGCCCGCGACGGTGAGGCCCAGGGCGGCCTCGATCTCTGCCACGTTGGAAAGCTGCTGCTCCATGCGGATGGAGTTGTCTCCCACAACCACGCCCACCTTGGCGCGCTCGATGTCGTTGGGCAGCGAGCTGATGAGGGTGGCGAAGATGCGCTTGCGCGTCGCCTCTTCCTCGAGCTCGAAGCGTAGGTCTGCCACGTTGTTCTCCTTACGTTTGGACATGCGTACGTCCCCCGAAGTGTATCCCATGGGCATGCGGGGGCAGCGCCGCAGGGCGCTTACGCAACCGTCCCGTTGCTCTGGGCGGGCCGGCTGCCGCAAGGACTAGTACACGAAGACGGGAATGCCCAGCTCGACGAGGTCGTAGAGCTCCACGATGGACTCGTTGGCCAGGCGGATGCAACCGTGGCTGCCGGGGTAGCCCAGCTGGCCGAGGTTGGTGGTGCCGTGGATGTAGATGCCGCCGCCGCAGCTGAGCGCCAGGGCGCGCAGACCCAGCGGGTTGGTGGGGCCGGGGGCGATGACCTCGGGCATGTTCTTCGACCAGTCGCTGTGGGGGTTGTACCACGAGGGGTTGGGGTCCTTGTAGCTCACCGTCCAGTCGCCGCTGGGGGTGGCATACCCGCTCATGCCGGGGGTGCAGGGGTACTGCTTGGCCACGCTGCCCGCCACATAGAAGGTGAGCTGGCAGTTGTAGAGGTCTACGAAGATGGCCTGGCCGGGCTTGGTGACGGTGGGGTTGGTGGTGAGCACGACGGCGCTCACCTGGGTCTGGCCGCTCTGGGAAGCCTCGAGGATGGCGGCCGTGGTGGCGTCGACGTCGATGGAGCGCCCGGTGCGCGCCTTGACGACCTTGATCTTGCGCGTGTCCTGGTCAAAGCGGTAGCCAGCTTCGCGCAGCTCGATGTCATACTCCTTGGCGATCGCCTCCACCTTGCTGCGCACGCGCTCCTCGCTCAGGGCGCACACGGTCACCAGCTCGCGGGGCTCCGGATCCGCTGCCATGCCCACCAGCCCCAAGGCGCGGTTGAGGCAGCGGGCAACGGCGCTGGAGTCGATGGTGCCCATGACGGCGCTCACGGTGGCGTCGACGTCCACGTCGCCCAGGCGGGGGTACTCGAGGTTCACCTGCTCTGTGTCTGAAATGACGAGCACGGCGCTGCCCGCTGTGCCGTCGACTATGTGGCGGTTGACCACGGAACGCACCTCTGCGGCGCTGTAGCCGCTCACGGCGTCTCCGTCGAGCGTCACGCCGGCGGGCACGTGGCACGACGCGTTGCGGGAGTCGTCCCAGGCGAGCCAGCCAGCAAAGCCGCCCAGCACCACCACAACGGTGAGCAGCATGCCCAGGGCGATGTTGCGCAGGGTGTGGCGCTGCGGGAGGGGCTCCTCGTCTTGGGAGGGGGCTTCTTCAACGGCGGACATGGGGCCGGTGGCGCCCAGCGGCTCGCGCGGGGCGAAGGGATCGTCATCTTGCGCAGGCTCGCTGGCAGCATCCTTCGAGGTGGGCGCGGGCATGCAGAGCGTCTCTGCCTCTGTGCCGCTGCCCAGCACCTGGGTGGGACATGCATCCTCAGGCAGCACCTGCGTGCGGCCGGGATCATGGTCAACCGGGTCCATCTTGACGGTGGCGTCGTTGTTGTTTGCTTCGTTTTCCAAGGTGGTTCCCTCATGTGTGCTCTTGCAAGAGTGCTCAGCTCTGGCTGGGCAGAGCCATCCTATCACCTTGGCGCTACCCCAACCATTAAGCTTGGATGGCAACCGCGGGAGGCACGATGGAAGAGCACGCTATGCCCTACGCTTGAGCTGCGGGTTGGCGGCGTAGAAGCGCTCCTTGTCCTCGTACATACTCTTGTCCGCCCTGCTGAAGGTGTCCTCGCAGCTCGCATCTGCCTCTGTCTCGTACAGGGCGCAGCCGCAGGAGATAAAGCCCTCGGCAAAGTCAACCGCGCCCGTACCCGCCTTCAGCGCCATGGCCTCCCTGAAGTCTGCGACGAGCTTTTCGGCAACCTGCGCCGTGCGCTTCTCTATGAAAAGCGCAAACTCGTCACCGCCGATGCGGTAGATGTCGACGCCAGCGAACGCCATGGCTATCTCCTTGTAGCTGTTGGCGATGAGCTTGTCGCCGGCAGCGTGGCCAACGCTGTCGTTGACCGCCTTCAGGCCGTTGACGTCGAACACCACCATGGCAAAGGCAGGGTGCTTGCCAGAGCGCATGGCATCGTTCAGCTCGTCGCAGCGTTCGAGGAAGGCGTTCCTGTTGCGCGCGCCCGTGAGCGCATCCGTGCGCGATGCGTTGATGACGCGGTTCACCAGGCCGGTCAGCACGAGGATGATAAGTGCGCTCACCCCGATCGCCACGAGCACCACCGTGAGGGTCAGCTGGTTGCTGGTGGCATAGAGCTCGGCATCGGGTACTACCAGCACGAGGAACATACCGTTGCCCAGCATGTGCGACGCCGTGACGCGGAGCTGCTGTCGATCCATGAAGGACGAGAACACGTAGTCGTCCTCTGCGGCGGTAATCTGCTCAACCGCCTCGGCGGGAAGCTCGAGCTCGCGCTCCCCGCTGAAGACGAGGGCGCCGTTGCTGTCCATCAAGGCCGCAAAGCCGCTGTCGAACACCGAGATGCGGCCGACTTCCCTGTTCATGGCGGCAAAGTCGAGATCGAGCCCCACCACGCCGACGATCTCGCCGCCGATGTAGAGGGGCCTCGCGTATGACACGGTGAGCACGCCGTTGCGGGGGTTGACATACGGGTCGAGCCAAACCGCCTTGCCCTCCTCCACCGGGAGCCAATACCAGCCCACGTTCTGCATATCGGAGGGGTCAAAGGCAGAGAGGTCGGTTGGCTCCAGGTACTGGGGTTTCTCCCCCGCAGAGCTGCGGCTGATGAAGAAGCCCTCTGTTGGCCCCGCAATGCCGGGTTCCATCCTGAAGTACGACGTGATGACATCGTCGTTGTTCACGGTGATGGAGTAAGCGAACTGTCCGAGGTCTTCGATGAAGTGCTCGCGGAAGGCCTTGTCCTGCAGCTCTCCTGCAGACTCGAGCCGGGCCTCGCAGCAATCGGCCAAGGTGTCGACCAGCTCCTCGACCTTGTCAAAGCGGCTGTTCAGTGACTCGACGCCCTCGCTGCAATAGTGCAGGAGCATCTCGTGGTTGTTTTCCTCTGTGACGTTCCTGAAGCTGGCAACCGCTATGACGCCGATCGAGAGGGACGCGATGACGATGCCCAAGACAATGAGCGTGACCAGGCTATTCTTGGTGCCCTTCACCGTACACCTCCCCTGCCGGCTCTGCGGGGCTCGCGCCTTGCTGCCTCCACGCGCACAGCGCCTGAGTGTCTTGGATGGCCTCTGCCACCCGCTTGTCCAACAATGCAACGTACTGGTTTTTCTGGTGCCTCAAGTACAAGACTAGAAGCACCACAGTGACGCCGATGTTGACGAGGGACAAGCCGTAGAAGACGAACTGTCCCAGGATGCACACGGCAAAGACCCCCACGCAGAGGGCGATCGTGGTGCGGGCGGTCTTGCTGAGCTGGGCTCTGCACGTCCACAACCTCGCAACGCAGGCAAACAGCGCTGCGGCACACGCGGCAAACGACACCCAGATGCCACTGCCGCGCTGGTAGTGGTTTGTGCTATCAAAGCTGTAGTAGAACCCGGTGAACTGCGTGATGAGCAAGCAGGCCAGCCCCAGGGCCAAAAACGCCCACGCAATACGCTCCCACCATGCTCGCAGGCGCGCGCTGGCGCCGGTGAGCTGCCTCACATAGCAGGTGAAGAGGCCCAAGAGCACGTACTCGAGGGCAAACAGGGAGAAGTTGCTGACGCGCGTCATGACAAGGCCGATGAAGGTCTGGTCGCCCCGGTAGATGTAGGCAAGGGCATCGCAGCTCAGGAGCAAGACGTTGACTAGGAGCATCCTCCACAGGCACTTGCCCACCTCGTCCTTGTCCTTGAACGTATTGCCACCCAGCAAGAGGCATATGATGATGCTGATGACGCATCCCCATATCTCAAAGCTGATCTGGAAAATGTTGACGGTGGACATGCTGCCTGCCTCGCTCCTTCCAAGAGGCTACGCTAACACAGCTCTCCATCTTGCTGCCGCGCGTTTTCAGTTTCTGTCCAAGATGCAGACCGTCTCCACGTGGTAGGTCTGGGGGAAGAGGTCCACCGGCTGCACGCTGTGGATGCGGTAGCGCCCGTCTGCGAGCACGGCCTTGAGGTCGCGCGCCAGGGTCGTGGGGTCGCAGCTCACGTAGGCGATGCGGCGGGCGCGGGTGTCCAGCAGGGCCTTGAGGGCCTCCGGTGCAAGGCCGGAGCGGGGCGGGTCGACCACGGCGACGTCCGCGTAGCCCAGCTCGGGGAGCTCACGGCCCACGTCGCCGCCGATGACCTCGGCGTCGAGCCCGTTGTGCTCGAGGTTGTAGCGCAGGTCGCGCACGGAGCTGCCCGCGCTCTCGACCGCCACGGTGTCGTAGGAGGCCTCTGCCAGGGGCAGGGTGAAGGTGCCGGCACCGGAATAGAGGTCGAGCGCGATGTCGCTGCCGTCGGGCTCCAGGCCCTCCATCACCAGGCGCACCAGCTCCTCGGCGCCCGGGGTGTTCACCTGGAAGAAGCTCGGGGCGGTTAGCCTCATGACGCGGCCGCCTATCTCCTCGGTCCAGCAGCCGCGCCCGGCCAGGCTCTCGACGCCGGTGACCTTGCGGGCCTTGGTCTTGGTGTCGTCCTTCAGCAGCACGCGCACGATGCTGGGCTTCTTGGCGGGCAGAGCGTCTGTGAGGACCTTGGCGGCCTGCGCGCGGGGGAAGCGCCCCGTGCGCGTCCAGACGGCGACCTCCACGTCTCCCGTGCGGGCAGAGACGCGCAGGCCCACGCGCTCGATGCCCAGCTCGCCGCCCTGCTGCAGGTAGCGCAGCGAGCCGGTGAGCGCCTTGGGGGCCTTGAGCATGCTCTTGGCGGCCAGGTGGCAGCTTGCCAGCGGGTCGAAGCTGCCGGCGGCGGCGTGGGCGCCCAAGCTGAAGCGGCCGGCCACGTCCTGGCCCACCTGGAACTCGACCTTGTTGCGGTAGTGCCACTGCTTCTTGCTGGGGATGCAGGGGGCCACCAGCTCCTCAACAGCGGCCTCGTCGATCTTGGCCACGCGGATGAGGGCGTCTGCCACGGCGCGGCGCTTCCAGAAGAGCTGCTGCTCGTAGGCCACGTGGGCCCAGGGGCAGCCGCCGCAGCGGCCGGTGCAGGCCTCCTGGCAGGGAGCGGTGACGCGGTCTGGCGATGCCTCGAGGAGCTCTTCGACAACGGCCCGCGCAAAGCGCTCCTTGCTCTCCTTGACGCCGGCGAGGACGGTGTCTCCCGGGCAGGTGCCGGCGACAAAGACCGTGCGGCCGTCTGCGAGCTTGCCCACGCCGTCTCCGCCGTAGGCCAGTGAGTGGATGACTATCTCCTCGGTGATCATCGGTGCTCCTTGAGGGGTTGTTTGGGGGTGTGCCCCCAGATTCTAACAGGGCAGGCGCAGGGCGGTGCAGCCGCGCGGGCACAAGAAAGGGGCCCCGCAGGGCCCCTTCAGCTGTGACGGTCTCTCTTACAGGGAGAGGGCGTCGACGGCGCAGGAGCTGACGCAGGCGCCGCACTCGCAGCAGACGTCCTCGTCGACGACGGCGACGTCCTCGACGGTGATGGCGCCCAGGGGGCAAGCGGTCTCGCAGGCTGCGCAGGCGATGCAGGCGTCGGTATCGATGTTCACTGCCATGAGAATCCTCCAAGATTCGGGTGTCTACTCTGACTCGAACCTTACCTTATGCCGCGCCCGCGCTGCGCTTCGCCGCGGTGACGCTCGGCAAGCGGCACGGCGCAGCGGCACGGCCCGAGGGGATTATTTCGCAAGCGGGAGCGCAACGCTGAACACGGTGCCGTCGGCGCTGGACTCCGCCTTGATGCTCCCCTTGTGCAGCTCTGCGGTGGATTTTGCGATGGCCAGGCCCAGGCCAAAGCTCAGGCTCTCGCCGTCTTGCACGCGCGACTTGTCAGAGCGGTAGAAGCGCTCGAACACGTGGGGCAGGTCCTCGGGCGGGATGGGGGCTCCCCCGTTGCCCACGCTCAGCAGGGCGCTGCCGTGCTGGCGGCGCAGGCCCACGGTGACGGGGGCGCCGCTGCCGGCCCCGTACTTGCAGGCGTTCTCGAGCAGGGTCTTGACCATGCCCTCGAGCTTGTCTGCAGAGCCCATGACCTCGATGCCGGGCTCGATGCCGTCCTCGATCACCAGCCCGCGCTCGAAGGCCGCCGGCTCGAACTGCAGGCAGGCGCGCTCGACGAGCTGGCTCAGGTCCACGCGCACCATGGCGGGCGCGCCCTCCTGCCCGGCGTCTGCCTGCGCCAGCGAGAGCATGTCCTCGGTGAGGCGGCGCATGCGCTCGGCCTCGCTCGAGATGCCGTCGAGCCACATCTGCTGCTCGCGCACCGTCTTGTCGGGCTCGCGGGCGAGGATGGAGGCGTCTGCCAAGATGGCGGTGAGGGGCGTCTTGAGCTCGTGGCTGGCGTCTGCGATGAAGCGCTGCTGGTTTTCCCAGGCTTGAACGACGGGCTTGGTCACATAGCGCGACAGGAAGACAGTCACCGCCAGCAGGGCGAGCATGAGGAGCAGCCACGCGCCGCCCAGGGCCAGGGCCATGCGATGCACGGATGTCTCGAAGGAGCTGCCGTCGACGAAGGCCACGCGGTAGCCCAGCTTGCTCGGCTGCACCTTGAAGTAGAGCTGGGTGGAGCCGATGCGCCCCGCGGCGTTGCCGTTTGCGTCAACCTGGGCCAGCGCGGCAGAGACCGCGCTCTGCAGCACCTCGGCGTTCATCTGCGTGTTCTGGTCTGAGTCCGCGTAGATCGTGCCGTTCCAGGTGACCGTGACGCTGTGCGAGGGCAGCCAGTTGCCGCGCACGTCGCCGCCGCCCAGGTAGGGCAGCTCGCTGTAGCTGCCGCCGTGGTCCAGCGCGCTGTCGAGGGTCTGGTCGACCGTGCTCTTGAGGTTGTCGTAGGTGAGCGCCCCCAACGCCGCGAACGCGACGACGGACACCAGGGCCACTAGCGCCATGGTGATGGCGACGAACCTCCTCTGAAAGCGCTTGAGCATCTAGTCTGCTTCCTCCAGCCGGTAGCCCATCATGCGCTGGGTGACGATCTGCACCTTGGAGCCGAGGAACTTGAGCTTCTTGCGCAGGAACGATATGTAGGCCTCGACGCTGTTTTCCTCGGCGGACTCAGAGCCCCACACGCGGGCGATGATGGTTTCCTTCGACACGGTGACGCGCGCGTTGCTCATGAGCAGGCGCAGCACCTCGAACTCCTTGAACGAGAGGTGGACGGGCTCGCCGCCGTCGCAGGACAGGTCGCTGCTGGAGAGGTTGAGGCTGAGGTCGCCAAAGCTGAGGGTGTCCATGACCACCTCGCCTTGGCGGCGGGTGAGCGCGCGCAGGCGGGCGAGCAGCTCGACCGGCTGGAAGGGCTTGGTCATGTAATCGTCTGCGCCGGCATCGAGGCCCGTGACCTTGTCCATGGTGGCGGTGCGGGCCGTGAGCATGATGATGGGCGTGCTGACCCCGGCGGCGCGGGCCTCGCGCACCAGGTCGAAGCCGTTCTTGCCCGGCAGCATGACGTCGCAGACGAAGGCATCGTAGTGCGCGCCCGTAATGTAGGCCAGGGCGTCTGTGCCGTTGTAGACCACGTCGACCACATAGCGCTCCTGGCGCAGGATCTGCGCAAGCGCATCTGCCAGGCCGCGCTCGTCTTCTGCGATGAGTATGTTCATGGGCTGCCTTCCGTCTGCCGTGCCTTGCTCACAGACTATAGGACGAAGGGCTGAAAAGGAACTGAAAGCAGGCCGCATAGCCAGTCTGCAGGGCAGTAGGGGCGCGCTAGAGCAGGAGCATCATGAGCGCGTAGGAGCCCACGCCCACCACGATGCAGAGCACGAGCGACTTGCGCAGGTAGCCCACCACCATGGTGAGCACGGCGGCGGCAAGCGGCATGAGCCCCTGCCACAGGCCGGCGTCGAACATGCCCGGCGAGAAGAGGTCGTTGGCCACCAGGGCGGCAAAGGCCGCAGGCGGGATGAGGTTGAGCGCGCGCACCAGGTTGTCCGGCAGGGTGCGCCCCTTGAGCGCCAGCAGCGGCACGCAGCGGCACAGCAGCATGGTGACCAGACAGCACAGGTAGATGATGAGGAAGGAGCTCATGCTCACCTAGGCCACCTCCCCCTTGCGCTTGAGCAGCGCGGTGGAGAACAGGTAGCCCACGGCGACGCCGGCAACGGCGCCCAGCAGGATGGCCGCTCCGCTCAGGCCCACGAGCTTGTAGATGATGACCCCGGCGGCGGCGGTGAACATGGTGACCAGGTTCACGGCGTCGACCTTCTGCATGCACAGCAGGCAGATGAAGATGGCCGTCATGGCAAAGGACGCCAGGGCGGTGGGCACAGAGACCAGGCTGCCCAGCACAACGCCGGCCACGTTGGCCAGCGCCCAGGTGGTCATGGAGCAGATGTTCACCACGGTGGCGCGGGCGGCGTCCCACCCACCCTTTTGGAACTGCGCGAGGTTCACGCCAAAGCTCTCGTCTGTGACCGTGGCAGAGAACAGGAAGGCCAGGCGCTTGCTGCAACCCGTGCAGAACTGCGACAGCGATGCGCTGTAGAGGGTCTGGCGGGTGTTCACCAGGCTCACGCTGGCGATGATGGAAAGCGGAGCCGCCCCGGCAAGCCACATGTTGGGGATCATGTACTGCCCGGCGCCGGAGTAGAAGGTCATGCTCATGACGAAGGCCATGAGCCAGTTCATCCCGATCTGGCTTTCCATGATGCCGCAGGGCAATCCGATTGCGATATACCCCATCATGACGGGGAATGCTGCCTTGAAGGCTGTTTTGATGGTTTCTGATTTAGACATAGCGCACATTATACTGAAGGACGGATACGAGTAAAGAAATGCGCGGGGGCTACGATTGCCGCAACCCCCGCGCGAAAGCGGACCTGATGGCTTCTTCGAATCCCGCTAGGCCGATTCGACGATAAGCATCCTTCCGCATGAAGGGCATTGCGCGATGGGGGCATTCTCGCGTATCTGGGGAAGGCGGTTTTCCGGAATGCGGTTCCTGCACGCATCGCAGCATCCATCGGAAAGCTTGGCCAATCCCACTCCCCCGCACTTCGCAACGGTATCGATGTAGCGTTTCATCAATTCCGGAGAGACGTGCTTGGCGAGCAGCTTCACTGCTTCCTGGCATTTTGCTATTTCGGCCTTGAGCGCATTTCCCTGATCGTTGAACTCGTCGTAAAGCTTGCGCTCGTGCGCCTTCAGCTGATCGACGCCGGCTGCCGCTTGGGCCCGGACCGCCTCGACCTGCTCGATGCCTTCGAGCAGCACCGCCATCTTCTCATCGAGCACCTTCGAACGATCCCCCATGATCTCCATATCGCGGGTCCAGGTCTGCACGCTGCGATAGTCGCCTTGGGCAGAATCGATCTTAGCCTGCACCTTCTCGATGCGTTCGCGCAGCTGGTCGTATTCGCGCTCGAGGCATCCGAAATCGCGGCGCTTCTTAGCCAGCATC
>SFLO01000015.1 GCA_004553405.1 Coriobacteriaceae bacterium | reverse complement strand
TTCATGGGGGCCGTCACCAAGAACGTCCAGAAGCTCTTCTACACCACCAGCGGCGTTATCGGCACGCCCATCAACGTCTGCTACACCTACATCGTCTTGTTCATCATCTTTGGCGCCTTCCTCGAGCGCACCGGCATCGCCAACTTCTTCATCAGCTTCGCCAACCGCATCGCGGGCTGGTCTTCCGGCGGCGCGGCCAAGGTCTCCGTCATCTCATCTGCCCTGTGCGGCATGGTCTCCGGCTCCTCTGTGGGCAACACCGTCACCACGGGATCGGTCACCATCCCCATGATGAAGAAGACCGGCTACAAGCCCGAGTTCGCCGGCGCGGTCGAGGCCGCATCCTCCACCGGCGGCCAGATCATGCCCCCCATCATGGGCGCCGCCGCCTTCCTCATGGCCGAGTACATGGGCATCCCCTACATCGAGGTCGCCGCCATGGCCATCGTGCCCGCCCTGCTCTACTTCACCGGCATCTTCTGCGCCGTGCACCTCGAGGCAAAGAAGCTCGGCCTCAAGGGCATCCCGCGCGAGGAGCTGCCCACCTGGGGCTACCTGGCCAAGAACTGCTACCTGGTGCTGCCCCTGGTGCTGCTGGTGTGGCTCGTCGCCTCCGGCGCGCGCACCATGGCCGCCTCCGCCGCCATCTCCATCCTGGGCGCCTTCCTCGTGGGCTTTGTGAACTTCCTGCTCACCAACTGGCGCGAGCGCCCCGAGGGCAGGGGCTTTGGCTTCGTCTTCGCAGAGACCTGCAAGATCGCCGCGTGGACCTGCTGCGACGCCTTTGCCGCGGGTGCTAAGAACTGCATCTCCGTGGCCGTGGCCTGCGCCATGGCCGGCCTCATCGCCGGCTGCATCACCGTCACCGGCCTGGCCTCCACCCTCATCAACGTGATCGTCCTGGCTGCTGGCGACTTCGTCATCATCGGCCTGGTGCTCACCATGCTGTGCTGCATCGTGCTGGGCATGGGCGTTCCCACCACCGCCAACTACTGCATCATGGCCGCTACCTGCGCGCCCATCATGATGCAGCTGGGCATCCCCATGGCAGCCGCCCACTTCTTCGTCTTCTACTTCGGCATCGTGGCAGACATCACGCCGCCTGTGGCCCTGGCCGCCTATGCGGGCTCTGCCATCGCCAAGTCGCGGCCCATGCCCACGGCCATCAACGCCTCCAAGCTGGCCATCGCCGCCTTCGTGGTGCCCTACGTCTTCGCCTTCTATCCGGTGCTGCTGGGTCAGGGCGAGGCGCTGCCGCTGGTGGTCTTCAACACCGCCACCGCCATGCTGGGTCTCATGAGCGTGGCCGCCTGCCTCAACGGCTACATCTTCGGGCACCTCAACCCGCTCTTCCGCATCGTGCTGGCCGTGGCCGGCGTGCTGCTGATCATCCCCACGCTCGTCACGGATGGCATCGGCGCGGCTGTCATGGCGGCTGTCCTGGCGGTGCAGTGGATGCTCAACCGCAAGAAGAGGGGCGGCGGGTCCCAGGAGCCCCAGGAGGTCCAGCCCGCTGCCTAGCGGCATCCGGTTACTATCACGCGAACATCCTGTCAGAAGGGTTTAGACATGAGCGACAGCAACATCATCTGGGTCACCGGCGCCAAGGGCTTTGTGGGCGCCGAGCTCTGCCAGCGCTTTGCAGACCACGGCTACCAGGTTGTGGGCACGGACACCGAGCTCTCTGTGGGCGAGACCGAGCGCATGGAGGCCTTTGCCAGCGAGGTGCAGCCCCTGGCCGTGGTCAACTGCGCGGGCATCCGCCGCGACGCCACGGGTCTGTCCAACCGCATCAACGCCTACGAGGTCAACGCCCTGGGCGCGCGCAACGTGGCCCTGGCGGCCAACAGCTGTGGCGCCATCATGGTGCAGGTCTCATCTGACGACGTCTACTCCTCCAAGCTCGAGGAGCCTGTCAACGAGTTCGACAACCCCCACCCGGACACCCCTTACGGCAAGTCCAAGCGCGCGGGCGAGGCCATGGTGCGCGACACCATGCACGAGCACATTATCGTGCGCTCCTCGTGGCTGTACCACGCTAGCGGCGGCCGCATGAAGGAGGTCCTCGACGCTGCAGCCCAGGGCCGCAAGGTCGAGGCCCGCTTGGATCAGTTCGCCGCACCCACCTCCATCGCCACCTACGCTGACTTCCTCGTCAAGGCCATCGAGCACCGCGCCTTCGGGACCTTCCACATCACCGCCAAGGGCCGCGCCAGCCGCTACGACTTCGCCGCCAAGGTGCTCGAGTACGCCGGCTACGAGCCGGGCTCTGTGCTCGTCCCCACCACAGACCGCAAGACATCCGAGAACGTGGTCCTGGAAAGCCTCATGCTCGAGATGTTCGGTGTCGACCTCCCCACCTGGGAAGGCGATCTGCTCTCCTACATGCGCTCGCAGGGGATAGCCAAGGCCTAGCCGCGCTGTCGCAGGGGGCGGGTATACTCTCCAGAGCATCTTTGTTAGGAGGTAACCCATGTCCCAGCGCACACTGGCGGTCATAGACGGCAACTCTCTCATCCACCGGGCGTTCCATGCGGTGCAGGCTCCCATGAGCGCACCGGATGGAACGCCTACCAACGCGTGCTTCGGCTTCATGAGCATGCTGCTCAAGCTCGTCGAGGACTTCCGCCCAGACGCCATCGTCTGTGCCTGGGACGTGCACCGCCCAGACTGGCGCATGAAGCTGCTCGAGCGCTACAAGGCCCAGCGCCCTCCCATGGATCAAGCGCTGGCCGTGCAGTTCCCCCTCATCAAGGGTCTGCTCGAGAGCATGGGCATCCCCTGCGTGAGCATGGAGGGCTTTGAGGGAGACGACATCCTGGGCACGGTCGCCCGCATGGGCGAGGAGGGCGGCTACCGCGTCTACTTGGTCACGGGCGACAAGGACGCCTACCAGCTCTCGACCCAGCACACGAGCATCGTCACCAACCGCAAGGGCATGACAGACGTGGCCGTCATGACGCCGGCAGACGTCGAGGAGCGCTACGGCGTGCGCCCAGACCAGGTGCCCGACTTCTTGGGCCTCAAAGGGGATCCCAGCGACAACATACCCGGCGTGCCAGGCATCGGCCCCAAGAAGGCCGCGGACCTCATCGCCAAGTACGGCACGCTCGAGGCCGTGCTCGAAGACGCCCCCAACATCAAGGGCAAGATGGGCGAGAACCTGCGCGAGCACGCAGAAGACGCCCGCATCAGCCGCGCCGTGGCCACCATCCGCCGCGACGCCCCGGTCGAGATCGACCTCGACAGCCTGGTCTTTCCCTCCTTCGAGGCAGCTGCGGTGACGGATGCCTTTGGCGCCCTGCACTTCAACAAGCACCTGCGCGACGTGCTCGCCCTGCTGGGAGAGGGGGGCGCCGGCCAGGCCGCTGCCGCTCCCGCCGCACAGCTGGGCTTCGAGCCCGCCGCCAGCGCCGCCGCCTTGGTCGAGGGCGCCGTCGAAGAGGGACTCTGGGTAGGTGCGGCCCTGCAGCAGCCCGAGGGAGATGACCTCTTCAGCGCATGCGAGCTGCCCCAGATCGCCTTCGCAAACGGCGCCCAGCTGGCCCTCGCCCCGCTCGACGAGGCCCTGCCGCTGCTGATGGCCCTGCTCGAGCGCGGCCGCCTTGCCGCCATGGACGTCAAGGCACTCGTCGAGGCCTTGCGCGCCCAGCGCAGCGCCGGCGGCTGCACCGCACTCGAGGGAAGCGCCCTGCCCGCCCTGCTCGATGCCCTGGGCGCTGCCGTCGGCGCCCAGGGGGCCGATGACGCGCGCGTCTTCGACTGCAGCCTGGCCGCCTACCTGCTCGACTCCGCGCGCAGCTCCTATGCCGCGGCAGAGCTTGCGCTGGACTACCTGGGCGCCTCCCAGCCCCAGGGCGACGACGCTCCGTCGCTGGGAGCCTTCGAGGCCGCCGCTGCGCAGGCCCTGGTCGAGCCGCTTGCCCAGGCCGTGGCCGAAGACGGAGCCGAGCAGCTGCTCTACAGCGTGGAGCTGCCGCTCATGGCCGTGCTCGCCCGCATGGAGCACACGGGCTGCCAGCTCGACTGCCAGCTGCTGCAGCAGATGAGCGCCCAGCTGGGCGAGCAGATCGACGAGCTTCGCGCCCAGATCTTCCAGCTGGCAGGAGAGGAGTTCAACGTCAACTCCCCCAAGCAGCTGGGCACCATACTTTTCGAGAAGCTGGGGCTCGACGTCCGCAAGACCAAGAAGACCAAGACCGGCTACTCCACCAACGAGGCCGTCCTCCAAAAGCTCGCGCAAGACCATCCGCTGCCAGAGAAGATCCTCCAGTACCGCGAGCTGGCCAAGCTGCGCAGCACCTACCTCGACGCCCTGCCCAAGCTGGTCGACCCCGCAGACGGGCGCGTGCACACCACCTTCAACCAGACTGTCACGGCAACGGGGCGCCTCTCCAGCAGCGACCCCAACCTCCAGAACATCCCCGTGCGCACCGAGCTGGGCCGCCGCATCCGCGAGGCCTTCGTCGTGCCCCAGGGCTGGGTCTTCGTCAGCGCGGACTACTCGCAGATCGAGCTGCGCCTGCTAGCCCACCTCAGCGGAGACGAGGGCCTTGTCAGCGCCTTCAACTCCAACGCGGACTTCCACGCCGCCACCGCGTCGATGGTCTTCGGGGTGCCGGTCGAGGAGGTCACCCCAGAGCAGCGCAGCCGCGCCAAGGCGGTCAACTTCGGCATCGTCTACGGCCAGCAGGCCTTTGGCTTGGGTCAGAGCCTCCACATCCCCCTGGCCGAGGCCCAGGAGATGATCGACCGCTATTACGCCGCCTATCCCGGCGTGCGCAGCTACCTCGACGCCACGGTGGCCCAGGCGAGGGAGACGGGCTATGCGGTGACCATGTTCGGCCGCAAGCGCCACATCCCAGACATCCACGCCAAGAACCCCAACCTGCGCAGCTTTGGCGAGCGCACGGCCATGAACCATCCCATGCAGGGCTCTGCGGCAGACATCATCAAGATGGCCATGATCGCGGTGGAGCGCCGCCTGCAGGAAGAGGGCTTCAAGGCCCGCATGGTCTTGCAGGTGCACGACGAGCTCGACTTCGAGTGCCCAGAAGAGGAGCTCGAGCGCCTGAAGGCCATGGTGGTGGAGGTCATGGACAACGTGGTGCAGACCGCCGCCCCCATGCGCGCCGACGTAGGCGTCGGCGACAACTGGGCTCTGGCTCATTAGCTGTTAAGCCCTCCTTCGTCGGGCTTTGACTCGATGCTGCGGCCGGTTAAGCCCTCCTTCGTCGGGCTTTGACCCGACGCTGCGGCTTGCGTGAGCACGCACATCAGGCGCTCACCCGCACCCTCACGTAGCAACGTACGCTACGGGCGCGGCTTCGCGCCTGCTGCACACACTCACGCAACCCTCGCTGACTTTGGCTCAACCTGTGGGCCGGCCGCTCAACCTGTGGGAAACCCAATTAACACGTCTGAAAAGAGGGGGAAATCTAGGTTTAACCGCAGCGGGCGGATGGAAACGGTCCCTTAACAGAACGCCTTGGGAAGGACGGAATAATCGATGACGTCCTTATTCGAAGCGAGTTTTGGGAGGGGATCTCAATGGATACAGCGTTGACTGCGTTCATCCTCATCTGCGCGTTTCTGGTGTTGCTCATGACACCGGCCGTATCGTTCTTCTACGGCGGCATGTCCCGCAAGAAGAACGTCGGCAACACCATCAGCATGTGCCTGCTGGCACTGGGTGTTGTCGGCATTCTCTGGGCAGTGGAGGGCTACTCCGTTGCCTTCGACGGGCAGTTTGCCGAGTCTACCATCGGTCAGTTCATCGGCGGTTTTGGGCAGCTCTTCCTCAACGGGACCGACACCCTCGCCGAGGATTCCTTTGTCGGCGGCCTGCCTGACATGGCCTTCGCCATCTTCCAGGGCGCCTTCTGCATGATCACCGTGGGCATCATCGTCGGTGCTGTCGCCGGCCGCATGAAGTTCGGCGCCTTCGCTGCCGTCATCGCTCTGTGGGTCATCATCGTCTACGGCCCGCTGGCCCACATGGTCTGGGGCGGCGGCCTCATCGGCGGCACCCTCGGCGCCCTCGACTTTGCAGGCGGCGACGTCGTGCACATCTCCTCTGGTGTTGCCGGCCTCACCCTCTGCCTCATCTGCGGTTCTCGCCGCGGCTTTGGCCACCAGGCCTACCGTGCCCACAACACCCCCATGGTCGCCCTGGGCGCCTTCCTCCTGTGGTTTGGCTGGCTGGGCTTCAACTCCGGTTCTGCCCTTGCCATGGATGACGGCGTTGCCGCCATCGCGGGCATGAACACCATCATCGCCTCTGCAGCCGCAGCACTCAGCTGGCTGGCAACAGAGAAGATCATCACCGGCAAGTCCACCCTCGTCGGCGGCTGCACCGGCCTGGTTGCCGGCCTGGTCGTCATCACCCCCGCTGCCGGCTTTGTGGCCACCTGGGCGGCACTGGTCATGGGCATCATCGTCAGCCCCGTGTGCTTCCTGTGCATCTCCAAGCTCAAGACCAAGCTCGGCTATGACGACGCTCTCGACGCCTTTGGCTGCCACGGCATCGGCGGCATCCTGGGCGGCATCCTCACCGGCATCTTCTGTGTGCCCGAGCTCTCTTGGAATGACATGGGAGGCCTGCTCTACACCGGCGACCCCGCCCTGCTGATCGCCCAGATCGAGGGCATCGTGATCACCATCATCTTCGTGGCCATCGCAACCGCCATCATCGCCTTCATTGTCAAGGCCTGCTGCAAGGGCAGCCTGGCAGTGACCCAGGCAGACGAGGGCCAGGGCATGGACGTCGCACAGCACGGCGAGTCTGCATACCCCGCATTTGACGGCCTCGACTAAGACCTGCAAGCTAAGCTAACGTGACATACGAAGGAGTGTGAAACCATGAAGAAGATTCAGGCGATCATCCGCCCGGGTATGCTGGAGCCCCTCAAGGACGCCACTGCCCAGGCAGGCCTGGGTGGCATGACGGTCAGCACCGTGCACGGCTGCGGCAAGCAGGGCGGCTGGAAGGAGTACTTCCGCGGCTCTGAGATCCTGGTCAACATGCAGCCCAAGATGCAGTGCGAGTTCGTCGTCAAGGACGAAGACGTCGAGAAGGTGGTCGAGCTCATCTGCAGCACCTGCCGCACCGGCGAGGTGGGCGACGGCAAGATCTTCGTGATCCCCGTCGAGGAGGTCATCCGCATCCGCACCGGAGAGCGCGGCGCAGACGCCGTCTAAGCACGCAAGATCCCCCACTCAACCCAAGAGCGGCCCTCCACACGAGGGCCGCTCTTTTCGCTTTGCAGAAAAGCCCCGCCGCCGGGGCTTTTCTGCACCGGCGGCGGCTGCCAGGGTTGGTGGTGGCCCGTGGAGTCGGACCACGGTGTTGCGGCCAGGCCGGAGATCCTTCGACTTCGCGGCTTCGCCGCTCCGCACAGGATGACGTGGGGGTGGTGCAACGCGCCTCTTCGTCTTCGTAGACGTGCGTCCGGGTGGGGGAGGCGGCGGCGAGGACTGACGGAGCAGAGCCCGAACGAAGGCGCCGCGGTAGCGAGGACTGTCTGAGCGAGCGCAGCGAGCGAGTTCCGCAGCTGCGGCGCCGTAGAGAGGGGTCGGGTGCGCAGGCCGTCCTCGCCGTCGCCTCCCCCACCCGGGCGGGGCGACGGCTTGGGGTGGGGGAGGGTGTTACGTTGTTGTGGAAATCCTAGTAATCTTTAGGTGTATAGTTCTGGCAACGCAGTCACCCCGTAGAGAGGCGCACCATGGACACCAGCAGCTTGAACAAGCGGGTCGAGGCCATCAAGGACGGCTATCGCTCTGAGGCCACCTTCTTCACCGAGTACAAGAAGCACTTCCCCAGCAAGAGCGTCTGCACCGAGCTGCTCTACGACATCCGCAGCCTGCTCTTTCCCGGCTATTTCGACAAGGAGAGCCCTGCGGGGATGAGCACGGACGCCCTCATCGCCCAGCGTCTGCTGCACATCGAGCGCGTCTTGAGCCGCCAGGTCTACAAGGCCCTGCTCTTCCAGAACGCAGAGCAGTGCCCGCCCGTGGTGCAGGCCCAGGCCGAGCAGATCGCCCAGGACTTCCTGGACAGGCTGCCCGCCGTGCAGGAGCTGCTGCTCAAGGACATCCACGCCGCCTTCGACGGCGACCCGGCGGCGCGCAGCCTCGAGGAGATCCTCGTTTGCTACCCCGGCTTCTTCGCCATCTTCACCCATCGCGTAGCCCACGAGCTCCAGCTGCTGGAGGTGCCGCTGATCCCGCGCCTGCTGAGCGAGCACGCCCACAGCGTCACGGGCATCGACATCGGTCCCGGCGCGCAGATCGGGGAGTACTTCTTCATCGACCACGGCACCGGCGTCGTCATCGGCGAAACCACGGTCATCGGCAGCCATGCCAAGATCTACCAGGGCGTCACCCTGGGCGCCACCTCCACGCGCAAGGGCCAGCAACTCGCCGGCGTCAAGCGCCACCCCACCTTGGGCGACTACGTCACCGTCTACTCCAACGCCAGCATCCTGGGCGGAGACACCTTCATCGGAGACGGCGCGGTCATCGGCGGCAGCGTCTTCGTCTGCGAGTCTGTGCCCGCCAACGCCCGCGTGGGCATGCAGGAGCAAAAGCTCAACATCACCGTCCGCTAAGGACTGTCAGCAGCTGACAGGGTCCCGCTGAGCCGCGGGGCCCTGTTCGCCTTTTCATCGGAAAGCTGAGACCGCAAACCAGCAACGCGCGAGCGCCGCAGCTTTACTCCTGTACTGCCTGAGGGGCGGCTGCCGGGGCTTGGAGCTCTGGCTGCGGTGGGTCTTGGAGGTCGTCGTCTTTGTCGGGCCGCCAGTCTGCCACCAGGCGGCGGATGGTGGCCACCACCGGCACGCCTGCCAGGATGCCCACGATGCCGAAGAGAGCGCCGCCCACGAAGATCGCCACGAGCACCCAGATGCCGGGCACGCCCACCGAAGACCCCACGACGAAGGGGTAGATGAGGTTGCCCTCGATCTGTTGCAGGATGAGCAGGAAGATCACGAACCACACCGCCTGGATGGGCTCGACGGAAAAGATCATGAGCACGCCCACGGCCGCGCCGATCCACGCGCCCACCAGGGGGATGAGCGAGGTGAGGCCCACGCAGGCGCCCACGGCCAGCGCGTAGGGCAGGCCCAGGAGCTTCATGCCCAGGCCGCACAGGGTGCCCAGGATGATGCCCTCGAGGCACTGGCCCATGATGAACTGCGAGAAGCACTCGTTGGCGACGCGGCCCGCATGGTAGATGCGCTGCGCGATCTGCGGCGGGAAGACCCAGCGCACCAGGGTGCGCGCGCCCTTGAGGGCATGCTCCTTGCCCACCAGCAGGTAGAGCGCGAAGACGATGGCCACCACGGCGTTGACGGCGATGCCGCCCACGCTCTTGCCGGCGACGAACACGGTCGAGGCGATGCCGCCCATGCCGCCGAGCTTGTTGATGAGGGCCTTGACGGTCTCTTGCCACGACCCGCCGGATTCAGGGAGGGCCAGGGGCACGGCCCACTCGTCGATCTTGTCGAGCATGCCGCTGCTGGAGAGCCACTCCTGGAGGCTTTGTACCATGCCTGCCGCGCCGTTGATGATGGCGGGGAAGGCCTGCGCCATCTCGACCGAGATGATGCCTACTACGAAGGACAGGATGCCCAGCAGCAACACGACAGACAGCAGCATGCAGCAGGGGCGGCGCAGCTTGGCGACGGCCTTGGAGCTCGACTTGGGGAAGAAGAGCCTCTCCAGGCGCCCCATGATGAGGTTGATGAGGTAGGCGATGACGCCGCCGATGATGAAGGGGGTCAAGACGCCGATGACGATGCCGAGCGCCCCCATCACCACGTCGAACTTCAGGACGGCCAGGGCCGCGAGCGCTGCCATGCCGATGACGGCGGCGGCGTGCTTGAGGTCGTGCTTGCTGAGGGGTGCCGAAGGGGTCTGAGACATCGTCCCTGCTTTCTGCCTGGGGTGCGTTTCCTCCAAGGATACCCCCTCTGCGCGGGGCGGTTTGCTACATGGGAATTACGATTGCCTGAAGCTCCCCGCGCGCGGCCTGCGGCAGACCCGCCAAGAAGCCTAAAAAAGGCCTGGCTGAGGGCGCTACCCGGGAGTGATTTCCTGTATGATGTATCTTCGTGTGCGGAATAGGCCGCACCGTGATGAACTGTTGGCCCCCGAGTAGACGTACTTTAATGACTGCTAACTCGCGGGCCCCAATGAAAGGGGTCCTCTTGAGCGAGATCAAGAATCCTTCCGTTGTCATCTTCGACGAGATCTCTGACGACGAGTTCTCTGCGATGATCGACAGCACCATCTCTCCCTTCGACGAGGGTGACCTGGTCACCGGCACCATCGTCAAGATCGACCATGACGAGGTCCTGCTCGACATCGGCTTCAAGTCCGAGGGCGTCATCCCCGTCCGCGAGCTCTCCATCCGCAAGGACGTCGATCCTTCCGAGATCGTCGAGCTCAACGAGCAGGTCGAGGCCCTGGTTCTCCAGAAGGAGGACAAGGACGGCCGCCTCATCCTCTCCAAGAAGCGCGCTGAGTACGAGCGCGCCTGGATCTCTGTCGAGGAGAAGTTCAACGCCGGCGAGAACGTCGAGGGCGAGGTCATCGAGGTCGTCAAGGGCGGCCTGATCCTGGACATCGGCCTGCGCGGCTTCCTGCCCGCCTCCCTGGTCGACCTCCGCAGGGTCAAGGACCTCGACGCCTACATGGGCACCATCGTCGAGGCCCGCGTCATCGAGATGGACCGCAACCGCAACAACGTCGTCCTCTCCCGCCGCGTCGTCCTCGAGGAGGGCCGCAAGGCAGAGCGCGCAGAGGTCCTGCAGAAGCTTGCCAAGGGCATGCGCCTGAAGGGCGTCGTCTCCAGCATCGTCGA
>SFLO01000251.1 GCA_004553405.1 Coriobacteriaceae bacterium | reverse complement strand
AGAACACGTCCATCTCCTGCAGGGCCTCCTCCATGAGCGCGCGCGATCGCGCCAGGGTGTCGAGGTTTTCTGCCATGTTCAGCTGGCTGTGGGTGCGCATGTCGGCCTCCACCAGCTGGTAGAGCCTGCGGCACAGGGGCTCGCCCAGCTTGGCCAGGCGGCGACGCATGGCCTTGGGCGTGAGCGGCAGCGGGCGGTCGTGCCACAGCACCAGGGTGCACAGCTCGCTGGTGACGGCGTTGGGAAGGCGCAGGTGGCGGGCGATCTGGCGGGCCAGGGGCTCCCCTGCCTCCGGGTGGCCGTAGAAGTGGCCGATGCCCTCGTCGTCTGTGAAGAAGCAGCTGGGCTTGCCCACGTCGTGCACCAGGGCGGCCAGGCGCAGCACCGGGTCCGGCTCGATGAGCCCGCACGACCTCACGCAGTGCTCCCAGACGTCGTAGACGTGGTAGCGGCTGAGCTGCTCGAAGCCGAACATGGGCTCCACCTGCGGCAGGAAGGTGCCCACCACGTCGCGGTACTCCAGCAGGATGCCCACGGCGCCCTGCCCGCAGATGAGCTTCATGAACTCCGCGGAGATGCGCTCCATGGCGACCGGCTCCAGCAGGCGGCGGTGCTCGTGCAGGGCAGCGGCGGTGGCGGGGTCGATGGCAAAGCCCAGGGTACTCGCAAAGCGCAGGGCGCGCAGGATGCGCAGGCCGTCTTCGGCAAAGCGCGCGGCGGGGTCGCCCACGCAGCGCAGGGTCTTGCGCGAAAGGTCGTCGCGCCCGCCAAAGACGTCCACCAGGCCGCGCGCGGGGCTGTAGGCCATGGCGTTGACGGTGAAGTCGCGGCGCGCGAGGTCGCCTTCCACTGCGTCGAGGAAGCTCACGCTCACCGGGTGGCGGCCGTCTTCATAGGCGCCGTCTGCGCGGAAGGTGGTCACCTCAAAGGGCTCGTGGTCGACGTGCACGGTGACGGTGCCGTGCTGTATGCCGGTGTCGAAGCTCGCGAGGCCCTCCCGCGCGCTGAGCTCCTTGACCTGCTGGGGGCGGGCGGCCGTGCAGATGTCCCAGTCGTTGGGAATGCGGCCCATGAGGGCGTCGCGCACACAGCCCCCCACCACATAGGAGGGGTGGCCTGCCTGCTCGAGCATGTTCAGCACGCGCTGCGCGTTGTGGGGGACCTTGATTTCCATGGCATGAGGGTAGCGCGTCAAAGGCCCGCTTGTCCCACCAAGCGCAAAAGCCGGCCTGCCCTCTTCCGCGGGCGGCCGGCTTCGAGTTGGCGCATGCCGGTGTGCAGGGCTGCCGAGCCCATCATGAAGGGCTGGCAGTTGACGCCCACAAGCCCGCAGCGCCTGAAGAGCGCGATGAGCTCGTCCTTGCGCAGGAACTCCATGGTGCTCTGATAGAGCCACTCGTACTCGTGGCGCTTGGAGAAGCCGCCGCCCAGCACGGGCATGCACTCCTTGTAGTAGACCTTCCAGAAGGGCTCGATCAGGTCGCTGTCCGGCACGGAGGCATCCAGGCAGGCCACCAGGCCGCCCGGGCGGGTGACGCGGGCCATCTCGCCCACCACTTGCTCGTAGTCCGGCGTGTTGCGCAGGCCAAAGCTCACCACGCAGGCGTCGAAGGTGTCGTCGTCGAAGGGGAGCTCCATGGCGTTGCCCTCGACGAGCATGACGTTGTCCATGCCAGCGGTGCGCTGCTTGGCAACGTCGAGCATGTTGGCAGAGAAGTCGAGGCCCACCGCCACCACCTGGCTGCTGCCCTTGGCGATGCGCTCGGTGATGTCTCCCGTGCCGCAGCAGACGTCGAGCACGCGCCCGACGCCGTCTGCAGGGCAGGAGGCCAGGGCTGCGTCTACCAGGGCCTTCTTCCAGATGTGGTGCATGCCCAGCGAGATGCGGTCGTTGGCTGCGTCGTACTGGCTGGCGACAGACTGGAAGACGCCGTGCACATGCTCTTTTGCCATGGTGGCTCCTTGCTGTTGAGCGCGCCCGCGCGCAGGCGCGCAGGGGGCGTTAGCGGTCGTTGGTGAAGACGCTGAGATAGTACAGCAGCTGCATGACAGAGGTGAGGGCGGCTGCCACATAGGTGAGGGCAGCGGCGGTGAGCACCGTGCTGGCGCCGGAGCCCGCCAGGCCCAGGGTGTTGTCTGCGTAGGCCAGGCCGCGGCGCGATGCGTTGAACTCGACCGGCAGGGTGACCACCTGGAAGAGCACGGCAAAGCCGTAGACCACGCAGGCCAGCAGGATGAGGTTGGTCAGCTGGAGGAAGATGCCGATCATCAGCAGCACCAGCCAGGCGCTCGACCCGAAGTTCGCCAGCGGGACGAGGGCGGTGCGCACGCGCATGGGCGCATAGCCCTGGGCGTGCTGCACGGCGTGGCCGCACTCGTGGCAGGCCACCGCGGCGGCAGAGACGCTGGTGGAGCTGTAGATGCCCTCGGAGAGGCGCACCACCTGGGTGGAGGGGTCGTAGTGGTCTGTGAGCGTGCCGCC
>SFLO01000250.1 GCA_004553405.1 Coriobacteriaceae bacterium | reverse complement strand
CCCTCGAGGCGCTGGTGCGCGGCGCGGAGCTGCCCGCCAAGGCCTCCGAGCACGTGCTGGCGAACTACCGCTTCTACCTGGGCAAGATGGGGGAGGAGTCCTTCAACCCCGCCGTCTTTGCCGCCGGCCTGCGGCAGCTGCTGGTCATCGACGCCCAGCTGGGCCCGCAGGACAAGGCGCAAGAGATCTTCGAGAGCCTCAACACCAAGGGCCTGCCCCTCACCACGGCAGACCTCGTGCGCAACTACCTGCTGGTGGGCCTGCCCCGCGCCGAGCAGCGCCGCCTCTACGACGAGTACTGGAACCCCATCACCTTGATGTTCGGCGAGGACCCGGGTGCCTACAAGCTCAACGCCGGCATCCGCATGTGGCTCTCCATACGCTCGCGCCAGACGCGCATTCACGACAAGAGCCAGACCTACAACGCCTTCAAGGCCTATATGACCCAGGAGTACCAGGGTACGGTCGAAGAGCTCCTCGACGAGCTGCGCTCCTTCTGCCTGATGTGGGCGGAGAACTACAAGTTCAATGAGGTCAAGGAGTTCCGCTGCATGAAGTGGGCCAAGGGCAAGAGCACCACGCTGCTTCCCCAGTGGGGCCACCCCAGCGGCTTTTAGGCACGGGTTTTCAGAGGAGGAACACCAGCATGCAGACGCATCAGGCAAACTATCTCGAGTACCTGGAGACCCCTGGCACTCAGCTGAGCATCCCCGTCTTCCAACGCCAGTACTCTTGGGGCGTGTGGCAGTGCGAGGAGCTGTGGGAGGACATCCTCAGGGCCGGCGCGGCCAGCGAGGAGCACTTCATCGGCAGCATCGTCTACACAGAGGAGCCCGCCGGCGGGCAGCGCGGCGTTGAGCGCCTCTTCAACGTGGTCGACGGACAGCAGCGCACCACCACGGTGAGCCTGCTGCTGCTCGCCCTGCGCGACCACCTCGCCGCCACCGGCGGCAGCGTGTGCGGCCTCGACGCCGCCCAGGTGGACGCCCGCTACCTGCACCTGCAGGGCGCAGACGGCAGGGCCCCCAAGCTCTCTGCCGCCCCGGGAGACCAGGCGACCTACGCGTCGCTGCTCGACGGGGCACCCCTGCCGCAGCGCTACAAGGTCTCTGGCTGCATGACGACCAACTACGCCTACTTCAAGGACAAGCTGGCCCTAGGCGAGCTCGAGCAGATGTGGCGGGGCCTCGAGAGGCTCTTCGCCATCATTGTGATGCTCGACGGCGACGACGATCCCCAGCTCATCTTCGAGGGCATCAACTCCAAGGGCGTCTCGCTGGCGACCAGCGACCTCCTGCGCAACAAGCTCTTCTACGGCGCGGACGAGGCCGAGCAGCAGCGCCTGCTCGAGCAGTACTGGGAGCCCATCGAGGCGCTGTTCGATAACGGCACCAACCAGCTCGTCTTCAACGCCGCCCTGCGCTGCTGGCTGGTTGAGAAGGACTCCAGCTTGGAAAAGCACAACCGCCACGAGCTCTACAGCGTCTTTCGCAAGTTCGTCAACGAGAGCTACCAGGGCTCGATCGAGGAGCTGATGGGCGAGTTGCTGGAACACTGCCGCTCGTTCAAGGAGCAGATCCGCGGCCCCCAGGTGAAGCGCCACCTGGACTGGGCCGTGGGCGAGCAAAAAAATGGGACAGTGGGGACGTACCCCACTGTCCCATTTTTGTTCCCAGCGTTGCGGTTTTACTGGATGACGCAGACCCAGCCTTCGGGGCCCTCGATCTTGCACTGCTGGATGTCTGTGAGGGTGGCGCGCAGCTTCTTCATCACGGGGCCGCTGGTCTCGGAGCCGTCGGGGAAGGTGATGTCGACGCCGTCGCCTTCGACATGGCCCACAGGGCTGATGACGGCCGCGGTGCCGCACAGGCCGCACTCGACGAAGTCGCCGTTGAGGACCTCCTCGAACTTGACGGGGCGCTCGATGACGTTCATGCCGCAGTAGTCCTTGGCCACCACCACCAGCGAGCGGCGGGTGATGGAGGGCAGGATGGAGTCCGTGTGGCTCTGGGGGACGACCAGGTTGCCCTGCTTGTCGACGAAGAGGATGTTGGCGCCGCCGGTCTCCTCAACATAGGTGCGCGACTGGCTGTCGAGGTACATGTTCTCGGCGTAGCCCTTGGCGTGGGCCTCCATGCCGGGCTTGAGGCTCATGGCGTAGTTGAGGCCGGCCTTGATGTTGCCAGTGCCGTGGGGTGCAGCGCGGTCGTACTGCGCGATGCCCAGGGTCACAGCGGTGTCGCCGCCCTTGAA
>SFLO01000249.1 GCA_004553405.1 Coriobacteriaceae bacterium | reverse complement strand
CAGGCCGTCTGCACCGGCGCGGGCATCGGCGGCGCAGGCGAGGAAGACGCCCTGCGCGCCGCCTGGCTGTGCAAGGCAGACCTCATCACCGGCGCCGTCGTCGAGTTCACGTCCCTGCAGGGTGTGATGGGCGGCCACTACGCCCGCTTCTCCGGCGAGACCGCTGCCGTGGCACAGGCTGTCACCGAGCACTACCACCCGCGCTTCTCCGGCGACGTGGTCCCCGGCAACACCGCTGGCAAGGTCGTGGCCTGCGCGGACAAGATCGACACCATCTGCGGCATCTTCGCCGCCGGCATGGGCCCCACCGGCTCTTCGGACCCCTACGCGCTGCGCCGCGCCGCCCTGGGCGTGCTGAGCATCCAGGCATCCGGGTTGGAGCTCTCCATCCCCGCGCTGGTCGACACGGCGCTTGAGGCTTACGCCGCACAGGGCATCGAGTTCGACGCCGCCGCCGTGCGCGCCCAGGTGGTCGAGTTCTTCGTCACCCGCACCAAGGTCATGCTGAGGGATGCTGGCAACAGCGCAGACGCCGTCGACGCCGTGCTCGCCGCCGGCATCGAGGAGCCCTCGCAGCTGGTGAAGCGCGTGCGCGCGCTCGAGGCCGCCCGCGCCGGCGAGCCCGAGGCCTTTGCAGACCTGGCCGCCGCCTTCACCCGCGCCAACAACCTGCGCGAGCCCGAGGAGGGCTGCACCTACGAGGAGTCCGCCCTCACCGAAGTCCAGCACGCCTTGAGCTGCGCCATCGTCGAGGCCGAGTCCAAGGTCGCCGCCGCCCTGGCCGCAGACGACTTCTCTGCCGCCCTGGCCTGCCTGGCCGCCCTGCGCGCCCCCATCGACCTCTTCTTCGACAAGGTCATGGTCAAGGACGCCGACCCCGCCGTGCGCCGCACCAACATGCAGCTGCTCAACCGCTTCACCGCTGTCTTCGCCAACGTGGCAGACATGGGCAAGCTCGCCAAGTAGCCCACGCCCACACCCGCTTCTTGACCGCAGCGACCCTTTGGGACATCCTCAAAGGGTCGCTGTTTTCATGCGCGCCGCCATGCGCGCGGGGAGGGGAGGACCACGTGAGAAGCTGGATCAGGCAGGGGGACCGCGTCGACGGCTTTCCCACCGTGCACATCTTGTCCGATGGCGCCGGCAACACCGCCATGGCCGTTGCCAAGGCCGCGGCGGCCGCCTTCGGGATCATCAACCCCACCCTGGAGCTGCTGGCAGACGTCTCGAGCGCGGCAGACGTGAGAGAAGAGCTCCAAGAGCACCTGGACTACCACCGCATGCGCTACGGCATGGAGCCCTTCGTGCTCTTCTACACCACCTCCAGCCGCGAGATGGCCTTCGAGGTGCGCGACTTCGCCGCTGCAAACGACCAGGTCTACGCCGTCGACGTGCTCGAGCAGGCGGTCCGCACCCTCGTCGACGTCACCGGCACCAAGCCCACTGCCAAGTCCGGCACCCTGCGCGCCTTGAACGACCAGTACTTCAAGCGCATCGAGGCCATCGAGTTCACCATCGCCCACGACGACGGCTGCCGCCCTGAAGATCTCACGCAGGCAGACATCGTGCTCATCGGCGTTTCGCGCACGTCCAAGACCCCGTTGTCGATCTACCTCAGCCAGCAGGGCTACAAGGTGCAGATCTACGAGGTCGAGCCCTCGCGCCTCTTTGGGCTGATGACCGTGCCAGAGGTCCTCGTCGACATCCGCCGCCGCCGCCTGGGGGACGCCCAGGGCGTGGCGTCCTCGTACGCAGACTACGAGCAGGTCTGCCGCGACCTCGAGAAGTCGCGCACGCTCATGCGCCGCCTGGGCTGCATCGTGGTGCGCACGGACAACCGCGCCATCGAGGAGACCGCCCAGGAGATCTTGCGCTACTACACCAACATGCACCCCTCTGAAAGCTTCAGCGCCCGCCGCGGGGGTGCCTAGGCGCTTGGACGGCCCGCGCCGCCGGGCCTGCGCTCACTCTCGGCGCGCCCAGGCGCCCTATCGCCCGTTTGGGGACGGGGCGCGCTCGCCAGCCGCTTTCAAGGGGAGTAGTATCTGTTAATACGCCGTTACGCCCGCGCGTGCGGCACCGGCCAACAGCGGCCGATCACGCAACCTATCAAGAAGGAGCAGCAAGTTGTCTGAGAACGTTCAGCGCGTCTTCGCCTGTGGCAAGGACGCCCAGGGCAACA
>SFLO01000248.1 GCA_004553405.1 Coriobacteriaceae bacterium | reverse complement strand
AACAGGTGCGGGCGCACTCGCTGTGAGTACGCCCGCACATGCCATCCCCCGCTGGTAAGGATGAACCCACCTAGATAGGTGGGTGCCCGCACCAAGCGTTCCAGCTTCCCCTGCGCAATGAGGGATCCCTTTCGCACCTGGGATCTGAGGCTCCCTAGTGTTTCGACATCGGTCCATCGCTTTGAACCCAGTCGAGGGATGAACACGTCTAGAACTATAGGGGTACCCCTCATGTCGTACCAGTCTTGACTTACGCAGATACTCCGCTCAGACTTTTGAGTGCTGTGCTGATGTGCCGCCTGTGGCATAATCCCTAAGCGCGCGCGAGTGGCGGAATGGCAGACGCGGCGGTCTCAAAAACCGCTATCGAGAGGTGTGTGGGTTCGAATCCCACCTCGCGCACCACCCCAAACACAGAGCCCCTGTCTCATCTGCGGAGACAGGGGCTTTCTGCATGCTGGGCCAATGCAGGGGCAGGCGCTGGCTTGGGCAGGCCGGCATAAGAGCTTCCTCCCGGTTATGGCATGCCGCATTGCGAGGAAGGCCCCATCCTTGCAGCGGACGGGGCCTTCCTGTGCGTATTGTTCGCAGCGTGGGCAGCAGCGGCGCCTAGTACTGAGACTCGTGCTTCTTGAAGAAGTCGTAGCGCGGGGGCAGCTCGACGAGCTTGAAGAGCCCCTGCTCCCTCTCTTCCTCGTCTGCCCAGAAGCCCAGGGTCTCGAAGACGTGGTTCCAGCAGAAGAAGCCGCCGAAGGGGCACTTCTCGGGATTGCGGCTCTTGATGCCCAGGTGCTCGGCGATGAGCTCGGTGCCGGTGGGCACGATGGGGTGCATGAGCACGGTGGAGACGCGCAGCAGCTGGAAGGCGTCGATGAGCAGCTGGCGGTAGGCCTCTGCCCCCTGCTCCTCCTCCTTGGCGGCGCACTCGCGGCTGAGGGTGGTCCAGGTCTTGTTGGCCTCGCGGATGAACTCGTCCACCAGGGCCATCACGGCGTGGAACTCGAACCTGCTCATGAGCTCCTCGTACTCGAGGATGGCCTTCTCGCAGGCAGCCATGACGTCTGCGCTCACCTCGCCCAGGGGCGCCTTGCCGCCAAAGTGCTTCTGCGCGGTGTAGAAGCAGCTGCGGGCCAGGCGGTTGAAGATGTTGGTGAGCAGCGCACCCTCCTTGAGGACGGGGTCCGGTGCCTTCTCGGGGGCCGAGGGGTCGAAGACCTTGGGGCTAAAGCTCACGCTCTTGAGGCCCAGGCCCAGCGCTGCCCAGTGGGCGCGCAGCTGCTCGACGGTGTAGTGGTCGAGAAGCTCGTCTGCCAGCGGCGGCTTGACCGCGCCAGAGCTGGAGGCCTTCTTGCCCAGGAAGAGGATGTGGTGGTTGGGCACCAGGGTGGTCTGGCGGAGCTGATCCCCCGTGCCTTCGGCCTGGGCGTCTGCGCTGTTGACGCCGGCCCACAGGGCGGGCTGGGCAACGCCGTAGAAGTAGATGTTGTCCTGACCGATGAACTGGAAGACCTCGCCGTCATCGGAGCACCAGAACTCCTTCCACTCCTCTTCGGGGCGGCCCTTGGCGATGAGGGCGGCGCGGGTGAAGCTGATGGGCGCCCAGAGGCTCTCCGGCCACACCCAGGTGGTCAGGCCCTCAACGTCTTCCATGTCCGGGGCCTTGACTCCCCAGTCGATGTTGCCGGTGAGGCGCCGGTGAGGCGGAAGGGCACCAGCGCCTTGCCGCTGCGATAGCGGATGCCAGCGGCAGAGAGCACGGGCAGCGCCTGCTCGCGCAGGTTGAAGTCCGCGAACTCCAGGCCGAAGGACTGCTTGCCCTTCTCTGCAGCGAGGAAGCTGTGAGCGGGCAGTTGGTCTGCGATGGCGCGGTAGTCGTCTTCCAGCTCGTTTTTGATGTAGATGATGGGCGGCACCAAGAACTCGCGCTCTGTGGTGACGGTGACCTCGCGGGTGCGGGGGTCCCGGGCGATGTTGTCCACATGCTCAGAGACGACCTGGCGCATCTCCGGGAGCTTGAAGTACCAGTTGACCACGGGGCGCAGCTCCGGGGTCTGGCCGGTGAGGCGGAAGGGCACCAGCGCCTTGCCGCTGCGATAGCGGATGCCAGCGGCAGAGAGCACGGGCAGCGCCTGCTCGCGCAGGTTGAAGTCCGC
>SFLO01000247.1 GCA_004553405.1 Coriobacteriaceae bacterium | reverse complement strand
CATCAACCCCGACGAGTGCGTGGCCTGCGGCGCCGCCATCCAGGCAGCCACCCTGGCCAACGCCATCGCAGGCGGCGGCGGGGCGGGCAGCACGGCCCCCGGCAGCGAGATACTCCTGCTCGACGTCACCCCGCTCACACTCTCCATCGAGACCGTGGGAGACACGGCCACGCCGCTGGTGCACCGCAACACCACGCTGCCGGCGCACTACAGCCAGATCTTCACCACCACCTCGCCGCTGCAGACGCAGGTCGAGATCAACGTCTTGCAGGGCGAGCGCCCGCGCGCAAGCGACAACAAGACCATCGGCAAGTTCCGCCTCAAGGGCATCAAGCGCATGAGCAACCCCCAGATCGAGGTCACCTTCGACATCGACACCAACGGCATCCTGAGGGTGAGCGCCAAGGACCTGGGCACGGGCAAGGAGCAGTCAATCACCATCGACAACGACGAGCGCATGAGCGAAGACGAGATCGCCGCCGCCATCCGCGACGCCGAGCTCTACGCAGAGGAGGACAACGCCCGCCGCGCCACCGCCGGCCTGCGCGCCGAGGCCCAGACCCTGCTGAACGAGGCCCAGCGCGCCTATGACGCCCACAAGCGCGACGTGGAGAAGACCGAGCGCCACGAGGTCCAGGCAGATATCGCCGCCCTGCAAAAGGCGCTGTCCAAGAGGCCCAAGAAAAACGACGACGGCAGCACCGCCATCCGCGAGGCCATGGAGCGCCTGAATCGCAGTTCTGCCCACATGCGCAGCATGTAAGAAATGGGACGGTGGGGACTGTCCCCACCGTCCCATTTTCGCCACACAATTAACGCACCATTCACCCTGTGCGAGCGCTTTAGCGTGCTAAAGCGTGTCATAATGTCGCCCACGCACTTACGGAAGAGAGGGACCCATGGCTCGCACCGCACACATCGAGCGCTCCACCAAGGAGACCAGCATCCAGGTGGACATCAACCTGGACGGCACCGGCATTACAGACATCAGCACCGGCGTGCCCTTCTTCGACCACATGCTCGACGCTTTTGGGCGGCACGGGCTGTTTGACCTGACGGTGCACGCCACCGGCGACGTCGAGGTCGACGCTCACCACACGGTCGAGGATTGCGGCATCGTGCTGGGCCAGGCCATCCGCCAGGCTCTGGGCGACTGCCGCGGCATCGTGCGCTATGGGTCGTGCATCCTCCCCATGGACGAGACCTGCGTGATGGCCGCCATCGATGTGTCTGGGCGCGGGCAGTGCCACTGCCGAGCAGGTGGGCAGCTTCGACACCGAGCTGGGCGAGGAGTTCTTCATCGCCCTGGCGTCCAACGCCGGCATCACCTTGCACCTGCGCCAGATCTGCGGGCGCAACTCGCACCACATCCTCGAGGCCAGCTTCAAGGCCGTCACCCGCGCGCTGAAGGACTGCGTGGCGCTCGACCCGCGCATCGCCGGCGTGATTCCCTCCACCAAGGGGGCGCTGTGATGGGGGCTCGCATCTGCGTCATCGACTACGAGAAGGGCAACCTGGCAAGCGTTGAGCGCGGGCTGGCAGACGCCGGCTTCGACGCCTTCGTCAGCAACAGGCCCGCAGACATCTTGGGCGCCCAGGGCCTGGTGCTGCCCGGCGTGGGCTCGTTCGCAGACGCCATGACCACCATGAACGAGCTGGGCCAGACCCAGGCGATCAAGGAGCGCGTGGCCCAAGGCGCGCCGTTTTTGGGCATCTGCCTGGGCATGCAGCTGTGCCTGGAGCGCGGCGACGAGGGCTGCGCCGAAGGGCAGGAGATGGAGGGCCTGGGCCTGGTGAGGGGGCGCATCGTGCGCATGCCCGCGCTGGCCGCAGACGGCTCCAAGCTCAAGGTGCCCCACGTGGGCTGGAACTCCGTCGAGCTGGCAGCTGCCGGCAACCCGCTGTTCGCAGACGTGGAAGACGGCAGCTACTTCTACTTCACGCACTCCTACATCTGCGAGTGCTCAGACGCGGCAGACGTGGCCGGCACCACCTGCCATGCGCAGCCCTTTGCCAGCACGCTGCGCCGCGGCCAGGTCTTTGGCTGCCAGTTCCACCCGGAGAAGTCCTCGGCCGCTGGCATGAGGGTGCTAGCCAACTTCGGGCGCATCGTAGAGGAGGCATGGGCGTGATTCTCGTTCCCGCAATCGACATTTTGGGCGGCCGCGCCGTGCGCCTGAAGAAGGGCGACTACGCGCAGGTGACCGTCTACAACGAGGACGCCGTGGCGCAGGCCGCGGCCTTCGAGGCAGCCGGCGCCGAGCGCGTGCACATCGTCGACCTCGACGGCGCGCGCGACGGAGCCCCCACCAACATGGAGCTCATCAAACGCATGGTCGCCCAGCTCAGCTGCGAGGTCGAGGTGGGCGGCGGCATCCGCAGCATGGAGGCCATACAGCGCTATGTGGACGCCGGCGTGCGCCGCGTGGTGCTGGGCAGCGCCCTGGTGAAGGACCGCTCCTTCGCCTTGGAGGCAGCGCGCGAGTTTGGGCCGGTGATCGTGGCCGGCGTCGATGCCAAGGACGGCATCGTGGCCACGGAGGGATGGCTCGACACCGCAGACGGCGTGCCGCAAGAAGAGCTCATCGGCGAGCTCGAGGCCATGGGCATCCGCCACCTGGTCTATACCGACATCGCCCGCGACGGCATGCAGACGGGCTTGGACGCGCAGGCGTATGCCGCCATGGCGCGCGCCTTCCCCGGCGTGAGGGTCACCGCAAGCGGTGGCCTCGCCAGCCTGCAGGACCTGCGCAACCTGGTGGCCACGGGCGCTCCGCTCGACGGCGCCATCACTGGCCGCGCCATCTACGAGGGCGTCTTCACGGTGGAGGAGGGCATCGCCTGCATCCGCGAGGAGGAGGCCCGCCGCGCCGCCGCCGGCTGCTAGCACACGAGAGAAAGCGGTTTTCCCATGCTGACCAAGCGCGTGATCCCCTGCCTCGACGTCAAGAACGGGCGCGTGGTGAAGGGTGTGAACTTCGTCAACCTGCGCGATGCGGGCGATCCCGTCGAGCTGGCTTCTGAATACGACCG
>SFLO01000014.1 GCA_004553405.1 Coriobacteriaceae bacterium | reverse complement strand
CCTCGGGGATCTTGACCTCGACTTCCTCGTCCGGGAGGATGCCCTGCACCTTGATGGTGGTACCCAGGCATGCCTGGGCCACAGAGACGGTGGCGCGGCAGTGGAGGTTGTCCCCGTCGCGCTCGAAGTACTTGTCAGGCTCGATGCGCACGGTGGCCAGCAGGTCGCCCGCAGGGGCGCCGTTCATGCCGGCCTCGCCGCGGCCCTGCAGGCGCACCTGCTGGCCGTCGCGGATGCCCGCGGGGATCTTGATGGTGACGCGCTCGCGGTCTGGCACGCGGCCCTGGCCCTCGCATTCGGGACAGGGGTTGTCGATGACGGTGCCGACGCCGCCGCAGTCCGGGCAGGTGGTTGCCGTCTGCATGTCTCCCAGGAAGGTGCGCTGCACGCTGGTGACGCGGCCGGTGCCGTGGCAGGTGGAGCACTGGACTTCCTGGCCACCGTCTGTGGAGCCGCTGCCGCCGCATTCCTCGCAGGGCGCAAGGCGGTCGTAGGCGACCTCCTTGCTGGCGCCGGTGGCGACCTCCTGCAGGGTGAGGCGGATGCCGATGGCCATGTCGCGGCCCTCGCGGCGCACGCGCGCGCCCTGGCCGCGGCCGCCCATGCCGCCGAAGAACGACGAGAAGAGGTCCCCCATCCCGCCGAAGATGTCGTCCATGTTCACAGACTGGTAGCCGCCAAAGCCCTGGGCAGCGTCTGCGGTGCCGTACTGGTCGTACATGCGCTTTTTGTTGGGGTCTGAGAGGCAGTCGTAGGCCTCGTTGAGCTGCTTGAACTGCTCCTCGGCGTCCGGGGCCTTGTTTACGTCTGGATGGAGCTCGCGCGCCTTGTGGCGGAAGGCCTTCTTGATCTGCGCCTCTGTAGCGTCGCGGGAGACACCCAGGATGTCGTAATACTCGTAAGCCAAAAGATTCTCTCCCCGTGTACTGAAACCTGCGGGCGCCTGGCTGCGCGCGGCAGCTGCGCCCTAACGTTTTTTGCCATTGTGGGCGATAGATTCCCTGCACGCCGATGCTGTAAATCAATCGTCACCAACATCACCGCCCGCCGCCGTCTTGCAATCCGGCGGTATCCTGCAGCGTCCACAGCCCCCGCGCAGCTGGCGGCTGTCGACCAAGGGGCCCGCAGCCGGCGCACACCCTGTACGCAACGCTGCGTCTGTTGTAGAGTTGACTGCAACGCGCAATCTGTAACATCAGGGCAACATCGCGCGGTGCTCGGCAGTAACGCCCGCAGGGGCACGCACTACGGAGTGGTACATGATTCAAGCAACACCGGCCAGCACGGCACCCGCCGCACAGCCGTCCAAGCGCACCATCCTCGTCGTCGACGACGTCGAGATCAACCGCGACATGCTGGAGCTGCAGCTCCAAGATGAGTACAACATCCTAAAGGCGGCCGACGGCCTCGAAGCGCTCGGCATACTCAAGGAGCGCTACGGGGACATCTCGCTCATGCTCCTCGACCTCGTCATGCCCAACTTGACGGGAGAAGAGCTGCTCTCGCGCATGCAGGGTGACAAGCTGCTCTCATCCGTGCCCGTTGTGGTGATGACCAGCGAGGACTCCTCGGAAAAGGAGTCGCGCTGCCTTGAGCTGGGCGCGTCGGACTTCATCCGCAAGCCCTTCGACCCCTTCATCCTCCGCCACCGCGTGAGGGGCCTCATCCGCCTGCACGAGGCAGACTCCGCTCTGGCCGCCATCGAGCGCGAGAGCCTCACCGGCCTCTACAACCGCGAGGCCTTCATCCACTACGCCCGCGCCTTCCGCAAGAAGCACGCCGGCAAGCAGCTGGCAGCGGTCATCGCCACGATAGTCGACTTCGAGTACCTCGCAGAGCGCTTTGGCGAGGAAACCGTGGCCGAGCACCTGCGCCAAACGGGAAAGATGTTCTTGGAAGTAGACGACGTGGCCATCGCAGGCTATCTGGGAGAAGGCCGCTTCATCACCCTCAACCTGCTGATGGACGGCATGAGCTTGGACTGGATGAAAGCGACCATGCGTGAGCTCCTCGCGTCTTCACCCATCCCCAGCGCCCGGGTTAAGTTCGGGATCTACTCCCCCGTGCCGCAAGACCGCGAGCTCGCTCAGGTCTACCGGGCCATCAACCTCAAGATGCAAGCCATCAAGCAGTCCTACTCCGAAGACTACGTCGTCTTTGGCGTGGACGAGGAAGAGCACCTCGAGCGCAGGCGCCAGCTTGCCGCTGATATGGAGGCCTCGCTCAAGAACGGGGACTTCTACGTGGTCTTCCAGCCCAAGCACCGCGCTGCAGACGGGGCGCTGTGCGGGGCAGAGGCGCTCGTGCGCTGGAACCACCCCCGGCTGGGCGCTGTGTCCCCCGGCGAGTTCATCCCCCTGTTCGAGGAGAACGGCTTCATCAACCAGCTCGACGTCTTCGTGCACACTCGTGTCTACCGCATGATGAAGAAATGGCTGCAGGAGGGCGTGCCCGTTGTGCCCGTGAGCGCCAACTTCTCGCGCCGCGACCTGCTCGACAGCTCCTACATCGACTACCTCGTCGACATCAGGAGGGAGTTCCCCAACGACGTTCCCGCCCACCTGCTGCGGGCAGAGGTCACAGAGAGCCTGCTCACCCAGGACCTCGAGCTGTTCTTGGAGAACCTGGGCAAGTTGCGCAGCGTTGACTACAAGATCGAGCTCGACGACTTCGGCAGCGGCTACTCCAACCTGGCGACCCTGGCCGACCTCCCCATCGACACCCTCAAGCTGGACATGGGCCTGGTGCGCACGCTCAACACCAAGGAGCCCGTGGTGCGCCACTGCATCGAGCTCGCCCACGACCTGGGCCTGTGCGTTGTGGCAGAAGGCGTTGAGACGCAAGAGCAGCTCGACAAGCTGCGCGCGCTGGGCTGCGACAAGATCCAGGGCTACTACTTCTCGCGTCCGCTGCCTGCAGACGAGTTCATCACCTATCTCAAGGACCACGCGGCGCGCGGCATGATCGCCTAGCGGCTGCACCAGCGGCGGCGTCGGGTGCCTGTGCGCGGCGCTGACGGCAGGAGGCGCGTCTTCTCAGGTTTGGCGGCGGCTTACTGCAGGGTGCCGGCCACGCGGGGCGGCAGCTCGTCGTGTTCGATGTCGAAGACCCTGAACGCCCCGCTCAGCTCGTCGCGCGAGACGTTGGAGGAGTGCTCCAGGCAGGCGTACAGCGCGCGGGGGTTGCTGTCGAAGCTCTTGACCTCGAGCGCAGAGCCGAAGACGAACATGTCCAGCGCCCGGCCCTCGACCGCCAGGGTGCGCAGCTTCTCCTTCAGCGCCTCGAAGCGCTCCTGCATCTCGTTGATGCGGATGGAGTGGGTGAGCAAGACAAAGCGCACGCCGTCGACGCGGTAGAGGCAGCCCTCGTTGCGGAACTCCTGCTTGAGCAGCTGCACGATCTTGTGGATCACCATGTTGCCAAACTCGTAACCCCAGGTTTCGTTGATGGCAGAGAAGTGGTCGATGCCCACAAGCATCATGCAGGCGCGCTCGCGCTTTTGGAAGAGGGCGTCGAGCCGGTCGAAGAGCGCGTAGTGGTTCTGCAGGCTGGTGAGGTCGTCTGTGTAGCGGACGTTGCCGTTGTCGCGGATGGTGCCCGCGAAGAACTCGGGCGTGCCGTCCTCGCTGCACAGGACCTTGCCGCGGCAGGTGCACAGCACATAGGCGCCGTCCTTGTCTGCGGCACGGTACTGCATGTCGTGGCTCTCGTCCTCGCCGGTGAAGATGGCCTCGATGCTGTCGTGGTAGAGCTGGCGGTCGTCTGGGTGGACGTGCTCCTCCCACAGCGCGCCGGCATCGTACATGTACTCGCCAGGCAGCCCAAAGCGGCGCACGGCGGGCTCGGACCACTTGGAGTACATGCTGACCATGTCGCACACGTACACGTAGGCGCCGCCTGCGACCTCCTCGAAGGCCGCATGCAGGGTGTCGAGCATGTACTTGCGCGAGGAGGAGAACTCCACCGCGGCGGATTCGGGGTCATCGGCTGCGGCGGCCGCGGCGGCGAGATGGTGGATCCTCTTGGCCTGATACATCTCCTCGTCTGCGCGCTGTATGGCGTGCTCGACGAGCTCGAGCCTGTTGGGCACCATGCTCAGCCCGAACGAGACGCTCAGGGCGCCGGAGCCCACGCTCATCTGCTCGACGAGCTGGCTGGCGCGCTCGATGTAGGCCAGGGCCTCCTTCTCGTCTGTGTTGGGGACCAGCGCGACGAACTCGTCGCCGCCGATGCGGAAGATCAGGGCCTCGGCCGGCATGGCACTCTTCAGCGCGACGGCCGCAGAGCGGATGAAGCCGTCGCCCGCGCCGTGGCCCAGGTGGTCGTTCACAGTCTTGAGGTTGTCGCAGTCCGCCATGATGACGGCCAGCGGGTACTGGTGGCGCTCGAAGCTGTCCTTGACGTCGTCGAAGTAGCGGCGGTTGTACAGGCCGGTGAGGGCGTCTGTGTAGGCGCTGCGCTCCCAGCGCATGCGCAGCTCCTCTTTCTCGGTGATGTCGTTGATGAGGCCCGCGATGCCGATGACCTGGCCGTTGTCGTCGAAGACGGGGCGCTTGATGACCTCCATGTACTCGCCCACGCCGTCGACGCACTCGCGGATGGTGTAGGTGCTGCCCACGCCCGTGGCGATGATCTTGCGGTCTTCTTCCATGGCGAGCAGGGCGTTGCCCCTGTCCTTGCGGATATCGAGGTCCGTCTTGCCGCGGATAGTCCAGTTATCTCCGTCTGCATTGATGTGGTTCCAATGCTTGGTAGAGAACACATAGCGACAATCTCGGTCTTTGAAATAGATGAGCGAAGGCAGCGCGCCTAGCGTTCGCTCGACGAAGTCGAGGTCGTTGAGCTCGTAATCCATCGCTGCGCCTTCCTCCCCCATGCGGTGGCAGCTGTTACCTGTGCGGTGGCCATCGGCTCACCTCGGAAGTGACAACAGTAACATATCGCGAGATGCAACGCCATGCCAGCAGTGATAGTCCTCCCCTAGCAGGTGCGAACATGCACGCAGGCATGCCTGGGTGTGGGATGTGGGGGAAGGAGAGTGCATTCCGCCGCGCAGGCATGCCTGGGCACGGGGTCTGGGAGAAGGGGCGCCTATTCCGCCGCGCAGGCATGCCTGGGCAAGGGGTTTGGGGGAAGGAGCGCGCATTCCACTGCGTAGGCATGCCTGGGCACGGGGTTTGGGAGAAGAAGAGTGTATTCCGCTGCACAGGCATGCCTGGGTGTGGGGTGTGGCGTGGGGGGATGTGCGAAAGCGGGCCTGTAAGCCGGGTTCTGTCGTTGAAGGCGGTCATTTATCTACGGGAGCCGTTGCCGGCGCCCTCTAGCAGGCAACCCGAACGCGAGCCGGGCCAGCCCATAGCGTCCCTATTTGCCCTTGCTCCGGATGGGGTTTGCCAAGCCGACGCATTGCTGCGGCGCTGGTGCGCTCTTACCGCACCGTTTCAGCTTTTCTCGCGCATGGCGCGGGAGTCTTCTTTTCTGTGGCACTTTCCGTCGGGTCGCCCCGCCCGGCCGTTAGCCGGCATCCTGCCCTGCGGAGCCCGGACTTTCCTCATCGCCCCCATGGGGGCGCCGCGATCGCCCAGCCCGCTTTCGCAAGGAGCGATTGTAGCATCAAAGACGGCCCACGGCCTCTTCCAGCTGCTCTTGGCTGATGGGAATCTCGATCATCTTGTGGCGGCTGAGGTCGCCGCGTACGCATTCGACGCTGCTCTTGGGAACGCCGAAGAAGGCGGCCAGCAGCTTGCAGACCGCCTTCGTAGCCTTGCCTTTCTCTGGTGCCGCAGTCACCTTGACGGAAAGCTCGCGCTCGCCGTTGGCGTCTACCACCCAGCCCATGACGGCGTCCTTGCCGGACTTGGGCGTGACTGCGACGGCCACCCGCATCTAGTCGATGTCCTCGATGAGCTCGTCCTCGAGCTGGGCGGCGGCGTCTTCCTGCGCGGCGGGGGCGGCGCCGACAGACGGCAGGGATGCCTGGATGCTCGCCTCGGAGACGACGGGCGGGTTGGTCTCGGTAAACATGCGGTCTGCCTCGGTGCTGAAGTGCTCGAGCAGGGCGCGGTACTGGGCGCGGAAGGACTCGCAGGAGTTGGAGAGCGCCGCGGTCTCGTCGATGATGCGCTGCTTTTCGAGCAGGGCCTCGCGGATGAAGTCGCGGGCCTTGGCCTCGGACTCGCGATAGATGCGCTCGCCCTCTGCACGGGCCTCCTCGCGCAGGTTGTCTGCGGAGCTCTTGGCCTCTGCCAGCATGGCGTCTGCCGCCTTCTGGGCAGAGATGAAGGCGTTGGAGATGGTGAGGTCCATGCTGCCCTTCTCTGCCAGCTTGGCCTGGAGCTCGGTCACGGCGGCCTTGGCGGCGGCCAGCTCCTCCTCTGCGGCCTGGGCCTGGGCGGCGATGGCGCGGGCCTGCTCGGCGGCAGCCTGGGCCTGGGCCTCTGCCGCGGCGATGCGCTCCTCTGCACCCTCGACCTGGGGCTGGGCGGCGGCTGCCTCGAGCTGCTCCTTGAGCTGCTCGTTCTCCGTCACCAGGGCGTCGACTTCCTGGGCCACGCGCTCCAGGAAGACGTCGACCTGCTCGACGTCGTAGCCGCGCAGCGAGTGCTCGAAGCCCTGCTGCTGGATGTCAAGTGCCGTGATGCTCATGTGTCTTCCTTCCTAGAGGTACAACAGGAACCTGCCGATGAAGCGCGCCGCGATCTGGAGGACCAGCACCGCGACCACGGGGCTGAAGTCGATGGCCATGCCAGAACCGCCTATGGGCGGGATTATACGCCTGAAGATGTCCAGGAACGGGTCGCAGAGGCGCCCGAGCACCTGGTAGAGGTCGCCCACGATGCCCGGCATGGAGGGCAGCCAGCTCATGAGGATGTAGACGATGATGAGGCCCACGTAGAAGTCGACCGCGGCCATGAAGACGTTGTACAGCATGATTCCCATCTATGCCCCCAGTTCTGCAGATCGCTTGGCAGCAGCAGCCACGCCGGCGGCGATGCCCTCCTCGACCCCGTGTTGCGCCATGGCGCCCAGCGCGGCCACGGTGGTGCCGCCGGGGCTGCTGACGGCCTGGATGGCGGCGCCGAGGTCCTGGCCGGTCTGCTTGAGCAGCGCGGCCGTCCCGTACATAGTGTTGAGCGCCAGCTGCAGCGAGCTGTCGTAGTCGAGGCCCAGCTGCTCGCCCTGGCGCGCCATGGCGCGCAAGAAGAGCTCGAAGTAGGCCGGGCCGCTGCCGCTGATGGCGGTGACCACGTCCTGCTTGTCCTCGGGCACGACCACGGCCCCGCCCACGCTGGAAAAGACCTGGCGCACCAGCTCGACGCCCTGGGCGCTGCAGCCCGCCCCGCCGCTCACGCCGGACATGCCGGCGCCGATGGTGAGCGGGGTGTTGGGCATGACGCGCACCACCTGCTGCGCGCCGCCGAGGGCCTCGCTCAGCCGCGCGGTGGAGACGCCGGCGGCGACGGAGACCACCAGGGCCTCCCCCAGCCCGGCGCCGGCCAGCTGGGCGGCGACGTCTGCGACCTTGGCGGGCTTGACGGCGATGAAGACGGTGTCTGCCGGCAGGGCCTGGGCGGCGCTGGCAACCGTTGCCACGCCAAAGCGCTGCTGCAGGGCGAGGCGCTTGTCCTCGCCGGGGTTGGCGACGGTGACGGCGCCGGGCTGCACGCCGGGGATGCCCAGCAGGCCGGCGCAGATGGCAGAGCCCATGTTGCCGCCGCCGATGATGGCGATGCGGCCCAGGGACTGCGCGAGCGTATCTGTCATGAACGGGGGCTCCAAACGCTAGATGATTCCCTTGTCGCGCAGGTAGGCGCTCTCTTCGTCCGAGAGGCCGGCATCGCGCGAGATGATGAAGACCTTGTCTGCGGCCTTGTCGACCGAGCCGTTGAGGGCGGAGGCCACGCCGAAGGAGAAGTCGAGCACGCGCTTGGCGAGCTCCGGCTTGGTCTCCTTGAGGACGAGGACGACCACCTTGCCGGTGCGGGCGGCGGCGGCGACCTTCTCGACGTCTGCGTAGGCGTGTGCCTTGATCACGGCGAGGTGCTCTTCGGGCTTGAGGTGGCGGCTGCGGGCGATGACGCTCGAGGCGCTGAGGAAGGCCGGGTCCTCGGGGGCGTCCCAGCCGGCGGAGCGGTCGCTGCCGAAGGAGCGCACCTTGGAAGACTCGCTGCGGCGCGAGGAGCTGGTGCCGATGTTGGAGCCGTAGCCGCTGCGGCGGGCGAAGTACGAGTCCGAGCTGTCGTCGAGCGAGGCCACCTTGAGCTCCGGGTTGCCCTTGACGGTGACGTGGGCGAAGTTGTCCGGGTTGTAGGTGTCGAAGCTCAGGACGCTGTTGTCCTGCGCGGGCGGCTCGAAGCCGTCCTGGTAGTCGTCGTAGGCCTGGCCGTCCTGGGCATAGCCGTCGTCATAGCCCTGGCCGTAGCCGTCGTCATAGCCCTGGTCGTCGTATGCCTGGTCGTCATAAGCCTGGTCGTAGCCCGGGTCGAAGCCCTGAGCTGCGTCGTCGTGCCATTCCGGCTGGGAGCCAAAGCCGAGCTTTGCCTTCATGTTATCGAAAACGCCCACGTTTCCTCCGCTGTATCTGTTGACCTGAGACCCTCGAGCTGGGGCCTAGAACTCTGCGCTGAATATCCTCCGGCCGATCCTCACCATGGTCGCTCCCTCGGCGATCGCCTGGGCGTAGTCTTGGGACATGCCCATGGAAAGCTCGTCAAGCATGATGGTATCACGCTTGCCAAAGGCGGCTTGCATCGCTTCCTTAACATTCCTCAATCCCTCGAAAACGCGGCGCGCCTCGTCGAGGTCGCCGGCAGGCGCCATGGTCATCAGGCCGCGCACGAGCACGTTGGGGCAGGCGCAGGCCTCCTCGAGCAGGGTGGGCAGCGCGGCCGGGGCGATGCCGCCCTTCGACTCCTCCCCCGAGATGCTCACCTCGACGAGGACCTCCTGCACGCAGCCCTGCTTGGCGGCTTCCTTCTGCACGGCCTGCAGCAGCGAACTGCGGTCGAGCGAGTGGATGAGACAGGCCTTGCCCACGACCTCCTTGGCCTTGCGCGACTGCAGCTGGCCGATGAGGTGCCAGCGCGCCTGGGGGTAGAGGGCGAACTTCTCGTTGAAGGGCTGGGTGCGGTTCTCGCCGAAGTCGAGCGCGCCGGCCTCGATGGCCTGGGCCACGACGGGCGGCTCGACGGTCTTCGAGACGGCGATGATGCGCACCTCGCGCGGGTCGCGCCCGCATGCGCGGCAGATCTCCGCGACGTCTGCGACGGTTGCGTCCCAGCGCTGCTTGAGCGTGGTGGTCATGGTGTGGTCACTCCTTTGCAAGGTAGGCGAACGCGCCGTGGCGGCCAGTGGTGCCGCCGTCTGCGCGGTAGGAGAAGAAATCGCTGTTGGAGCAGCTGGTGCAGCGGCCCGCGTGCACGATGCGCTGCGGCGAGGCCCCGGCCTGCAGCAGGCTCGCCTGCACGGCGGCGCCCAAGTCCAAGCGGCGCTGCCCGGCGTCGCAGCCCGGCCCGAAGGCCTGGGTGAAGCGCTCCAGGATCTGCGCGGAGGTCTCGTAGCAGCACGGCCCGATGTGCGGGCCCACGTAGACGTTGCACTCCTGCGGGCTGCAGCCGGCGGCGCGCGCCAGGGCTGCGAGACCGGCACCGGGGATGCCGGCGATCGCGCCGCGCCAGCCCGCGTGCAGCACGGCGAAGGCCCCGCCCGGGGCGGCGGCGATCACGGGCACGCAGTCGGCAAAGCACAGCAGCACGGGCACGCCGGGCTGGGTGCAGATGATGCCGTCGGCGCCCTCGCGCGCGGCGGCGCGGCTGGCGGCCAGATCTTCGCCCAGCTGCAGCACGCGCTCGCCGTGCACCTGGTTGGGGTTCACCAGCAGCGCGCGCTGGGGCGCGGGCACACCGGCCGCCTCCATGAGCAGCTGGCGGTTTGCCTCGACGACGGCGGGGTCGTCGCCCACGTGGTCGCCCAGGTTGAGGCTGGCATAGGACGCGCTGCTCACGCCGCCTGCGCGCCCAGTGAAGGCGACGGTCAGGCCGCAGTGCTCGCGCAGGCCCTGGTCAATCAGGAGCTGCAGGCTATGCCCTTGTGCAGAAAAGGAAACCTCTGCCAGCCCCGGGGCCGGCAGAGGTGCGTATTCAGAGCTCATGGCTTCCTTCACAGATAGCCCGGCTGCCCCTAGTAGCGGTTGCGCTTGAGGAAGTCGGGGATGTCGTCGTCGAACATGGAGTCGACGCTGCTCTCGGATACGGGCTCGGCGTAGCGGGCGCGCTGGGTGGCGGCCTGCGGTGCGCTGTAGAGCGGGTTGACCGGGGTGTTCAGCGGCATCTGGGGCTGCTTTTCGGTGCCGTCGAAGCCGGTGGCGATGACGGTCACGCGGATGGTGTCGTCCATGGAGTCGTCGATGACGGTACCGAAGATGATGTTGGCGTTCTCGTCGGCAGCGGAGTTGATGATGTCAGATGCCTCGGAGATCTCTGCCAGGCCCATCTCGGAGTTGCCGGTGATGGAGAAGAGGATGCGGTCTGCACCCACGATGGAGCTCTCGAGCAGCTTGGAGCTGATGGCCTGGGTGGCGGCGTCTGCAGCGCGGTTCTCGCCGGAGGCGATGCCGATGCCCATCATGGCAGAACCGGAGTCCTTCATGATGGAGCGGACGTCTGCGAAGTCGAGGTTGATGAGGCCGGGGATGGTGATGAGGTCGGTGATGCCCTGGGTGCCCTGGCGCAGGATGTCGTCTGCAATGCGGAAGGCGTCGAGCATGGAGGTGCGCTTCTCGATCACCTGGAGCAGGCGGTCGTTGGGGATGACGATGAGGGTGTCGACCTTCTGCTTGAGCAGGGCGATGCCCTCCTCTGCCTGGCTCATGCGCTTGCGGCCCTCGAAGCCGAAGGGCTTGGTGACGATGCCCACGGTGAGGGCGCCGATCTCCTCCATGGCGATCTCTGCCACGACGGGGGCTGCGCCGGTGCCGGTGCCGCCGCCCTCGCCAGCGGTGACGAAGACCATGTCTGCGCCGGCCAGGGCCTCGCGGATCTCTGCGCGGGACTCCTCGGCCGCCTGGCAGCCGATCTCGGGGTTGGCGCCTGCGCCGAGGCCGCGGGTGAGCTCCTCGCCGATGTGGACGGTGCGGTCTGCATCAGACATCATGAGGGCCTGGCGGTCCGTGTTGACGGCGATGAACTCGACGCCTTTGACGCCAGCCTCGACCATGCGGTTGACAGCGTTGGTGCCGCCACCGCCGACACCCACAACCTTGATGACGGCCAGATGGTCGCTTCCTGTGTACTCGGACATTGCCAGCTCCTCC
>SFLO01000246.1 GCA_004553405.1 Coriobacteriaceae bacterium | reverse complement strand
GCCGTTGGCCTCGAAGGCCGCGATGCGGTCGATGCAAGTGCCGCAGCTGCCGCAGGGTTTGTCTCCTCCCTCGTAGCAGCTCCAGGTGAGCTCATAGGGCACGCCCAGGGCGAGCCCGCGCTCGACGATGCGCGCCTTGTTCCAGCTGACGAAGGGAGCCTCCAGCCGCAGCTGACCGCCCGTGCCCTGCCCGATGGCGTCTGCCATAGCCTGGACGAACTCCGGGGAGCAGTCGGGATAGGCGTTGCCGGCCCAGTCGTCGTGATGGGCGCCGTAGTAGAGCACGCTGCAGCCAAGGCCCAGGGCCATGCTCGCGGCGCTCGAGAGGAACAAGCCGTTGCGGAAGGGCACGTAGGTGCTCACCGGCTGCCCGCCTGCCTCGTCAAGCTGCTCGGCATAGCTCTCGCGGGGGATCTCCGCGCTGGAATGCGCCAGAAGCGAGCAGCTGCTGTCCGCGAAGATCGCGCCCAGGTCCAAGAAGCGCTGCTCGACGCCGTAGTGCGCGGCGACGGCACGCGCGCTCTCTATCTCCCTGATATGCTTTTGGCCGTACGAGATGGACAACGCCACGACGTTTTGCGCACCGTGCCGCTCCACCGCCATGGCGAGCAGCGTCGAGGAGTCGACGCCGCCGCTGCACAGGACCAGCGCCCTGGCTGCCTTGCCAGAATCCATAGCTCACACACCTTTCTCGACGCCGGGCCAGATCAGCTTGTGGAGCTGCAGCTGGACGCGGGCCCCCGTGAGCCCCTCGCGCTGGAGGAAGCCCACGATGTCCGCCGGCTCTATCTGCCCGAACACCGGACTCACGTACACGGGGCAGCGCTGCAGCAGGCCGTGCTCGCGCATCACGCGCGCGGCCTCGACGAGGTCCTCCTCGCTGCCCGCCACGAACTTCACGCAGTCTGCCTCGCCCAAACAGGCGTAGTTGCCATCGAGCATGCGCTGCGCCATGCCGCTCGAGGGCAGCTTGCAGTCGAGGGTGAGGGCCAGCCTGCCCGGGTGCGCGGCCCTCAAGGCGGCGAGCGGCTCGACGCTGCAGGCCCCGTTGGTCTCGACCTCGACGGTGCAGGCGCCCCGCTCCAGCAGGATGCGCGCCAGCTCGGGCAGCAGCGGCTGCAAGAGGGGTTCGCCGCCGGTGAGGGTGACGCAGGGCACCCCCTGCTCCAGCGCCCACCGGGCGATCTGGTCGCAGCTCAGCTGCTCGACGGGGCAGCTGGGCTGGCAGGCCCAGCGGGTGTCGCAGTACGAGCATGAGAGGTTGCAGCCCGCAAAGCGCACGAAGGCGGCAAAGCGCCCTGCGCGCGGGCCCTCGCCGTTGATGCTCACAAAGCGCTCGGCCACCGGCATGGCGGCCGAGCGAGACCTGCCCTCCATAACCCCCTAGGCCCCCACCAGGTAGCTGGCGCAGTTGTTGGGGGTCTCGTAGACGTCCACCTGGGCGACGGGGAGCCCCTGCTCAGCGAGCTTGTCCGCAAAGTAGCGGGCGAAGTTCTCCGCCGTGGTGCGGAAGGGCACGAAGGAGAGGCGGAAGCTCTCCTCCTCGAGGCAGGCCACGGTCTGGGGTGCCAGGCTGCCCTCCTCAACGATGAAGCTGTGGTCCCAGGCCTCGGTCAGCTCGCGCAGTGCGCGCTTGAAGTCTGCGAAGTCGATGACCATGTCCTTGTTCTGGCCCTCGGTCTGCAGCTGGGGCACGCGCAGGTAGGCGACCACCCTCCAGCGGTGGCCGTGGAGGTTCTCGCACTCCCCCCTATCCTCGGTACACGGCCTGGTCGAGCAGCTCGCCGAGCACGGCCTCCAGGCTTAGGCCGGCTGCCCTGCACGCCATGGGGAAGCCGCTCAGCGGGCCCATGCCGGGGCTGACGTCGATCTCGAGGATCTTGGCGCGGGCGCCGTCCCAGATGATGTCGACGCGGGCCAGGTCGCGGCAGCCGTAGGCCTGGTAGACCTCGACGGCGGCGCGCTCTATCTCGCTGCGGATGGCCTGGGCCTGGGATTCGTCCGGGCTCAGGCTCTCGAGCCTCACCGGGGCGTAGAAGTCGACCAGCTCGTCGTTGATGCGCGCCTCGGTGTCGTAGAGCTTGCCGGGCTTGGGCACGATCTCAACCGGGGGCAGGGTGTAGGAGTTCTCCGCCTCGCCCAGCACAGACACAGCGAGCTGCACGCCCTCGACGAACTCCTGCACCAGGACCTCGTTGCTGAAGGTGAAGGCCTTGAGCAGGGCCTCTGCCAGCTCGGTGACGGTCTCGACCTTGCTCATGCCCATGGCGCTGCCGGCCTTGGCGGGCTTGACCACCAAGGGGAAGCCCCCGGGGATGGCGTCGACGATCAGGTCAAGAGCGCAGGCGGCGCCGGCGTCCTTGAAGGCGTCTTGGCTCAGGCACACGCCGTTGATGCCGCAGGCAGCTCCCTGCTGGCCAGCGTAGTAGTCCTCGAGTACGGCGTGGAGGGTCGACTTGTTCCAGGTCTGGCGGCACACAGAGGTGGGGCAGCCCACCAGGGGGATGCCCAGCACGCCCATGAGCGCCTGGATGGTGCCGTCGTCTCCGATCCTGCCGTGCAGGGCGTTGTAGGCGACCTGCGGGCGCTCCGCCCTCAAGACGTTCACCAGCTCGTCGGTGACGTCGAGGGGCAGCACCTCGTGGCCGGCCCTCTCCAGGGCGGCGCACACGTTCTTGCCGCTGCTGAGCGAGAAGTCCCTCTCGTGGGACTTGCCGCCCATCAGAACTGCGACCTTGTAGGGCATCTCGTCCTCCTCCTCGTTAATCGAGCACGCCGGCCTTGACGAAGGCGCGGTACAGCTCGAGCTGCTCTTCTATGACCTCTGCCAGGCGGCGCACTGCTTCCCTCAGATTCTCCGGGCTCTCGAAGCAGAAGGCCACGCGGAAGCTGTCGTGCCCCCTGCCGTCGGGGAAGAAGCTGCTGCCGGGGGCGAAGACCACGCCGCGCTCCAGGGCGACGTTGATCAGCTGGTCTGTGTCGATGCACTTGGGCACCGTGATCCACAGGAACAGGCCGCCCTCGGGCTCGGTCCAGCTCACCTCGGCGGGCATGAACTCGTGCAGGGCATCGATCATCGCCTGACGGCGCTGCCCGTACACGGGCACGATCTTGTCCATGGTGGCGCGCCAGTCCGTGTCGTGGAAGTAGTGCTCGACCATCACCATGTTCATGGCGCTGCCGCACAGGTCCGTGCCCTGCTTGATCAGATTGATCTTGGCCAGCACGCCCGGCGGGGCGATGATGCAGCCGCAGCGCAGGCCCGGCGCGAAGATCTTCGACACGGTGCCCAGGTAGATGACGTCCTCGCTGAGCGAGCGCAGGGCGGGCAGGTGCTCGCCGGCAAAGCGCAGGCGGCCGTAGGGGTTGTCCTCGACCACGGGCAGGTTGTACTCGTCTGCCAGCTCCACCAGGCGGTGGCGGCGGGCCATGCTCATGGTCACGCCGGTGGGGTTCTGGAAGTTGGGGATGGTGTAGAGGAACTTCGGCGCAACGCCCTCCTGTGCCAGACGCTTGAGCTCCTCCTCGAGCAGGTCCATGCGCAGGCCCTCGTCGTCCATGGGTATGCAGCGCACTTGCAGCTGGTAGGCGGAAAACGCCTGGAGGGCGCCCAGGTAGGTGGGGCCCTCTGCCAAGATGACGTCTCCGGGGTCGACGAAGGTCTTGGTGATGAGGTCGAGCGCCTGCTGGGCGCCC
>SFLO01000013.1 GCA_004553405.1 Coriobacteriaceae bacterium | reverse complement strand
GTGGAGGGATGGGTGCCCAGCACGCTGTCGATGGTCTCGGCCAGCAGGATGGGCGTCAGGAAGCCGATCAGCACAATCATCGCCGTGGCGATCATCGCCCCGATATAGCAGGACAGGTTCTGACGCATCAGCGCCAGCATGGCCTGGAGCGGCTTCTTCTTTGGGGGCGTCGTCGGTTGCATAAGGGTTGCGTCCTCCTTTGTCGAGGGGTCTGGTAGGGAAAAGGATGGCATATGAAAAAGCGCCGACCGCAGGGAATCGCGGCCGACGCTGAATATGTCCATAAAACCGGGAGGAGGTACAGAGCTACCTGCCTACTCCCCGCGCACAGACAGAAAAGGCCGCAAACATCCCGCCGGATACCAACGTACCGGTTCCGTATGCCATGGTGCTGACACGATTACGATTGAACATGCTGCGGCCTCCTTTCTGCTGTATTCTTTTACGGGATGAGTATACACGATCCTCTGCCCCGCGTCAAGGGGAACAGCGGCAAAGATGGAAAGAAATTTTGCTTTTCATCCCTGATCATCAGGGCTGATCCGGCGTGGCCTTCCAGGCGGCGATTTCCTGCTCCACCAGATCCGCCGCACGGCTGACGCCGCCCTCCAGGCGCATGCGCTCCGCCAATTCCTCCGCCGCCACCCGGTAGCTGGCATGGCTGGTCAGGTCGATGAGCCCCCGCACCAGGCGGTTGACGGTCAGGCGATCCCTGGGGATGGGCTTGGGGCCGCAGCCCAGGGCATGCACCCGGTTGCCCCAGAAGGGCTGATCTCCGCCGAAGGGAATGACCAGGGTGGGCTTGCCGCAGCGCAGGCCCGACGCCGTGGTGCCCGCGCCGCGCTACCAGATGCCCAGGAGCTGCTGGACGAGCAGGCTCACCGCGGCGATGGCCACCCAGCACAGGGCGCCCAGCGCGATGGGCTTGCCGCCGCTCTTGACGAGCTTGACGAGGTCGGTGTTGAGGCCGATGGCGAGCATGGCCATGACGATGAAGTACTTGGAGAGCGTCTTGAGCGGTGCGAAGACAGCGGCGTCTGCGCCTGCGGCCGTGGCGGCGGTGGTGATGCAGGCCGCGACGAGGAACCACAGGATGAACAGGGGGAAGGCCCTCTTGAAGCTGAAGTCGCCCAGCGCCCCGCCTGCCTGCACGGCCCCGGCTGCCTCGCGCTTGGCGGCGCGCAGCTGCCACAGGGCGAGCACGAGCGTGATGGGGATGATGGCCAGGGTGCGGGTGAGCTTCACCACGGTGGCCTGGTCGAGGGTGTTGGCGCCGGGGTGCATACCATCCCAGGCGGCCGCCGCTGCGGTGACCGACGAGGTGTCGTTGACGGCGGTGCCCGCGAAGAGCCCGAAGCCCTCGTTGGAGAGCCCCAGCAGGCCGCCTAAGGTGGGGAAGATGAGGGCCGCGACCACGTTGAAGAGGAAGATGACGCTGATGGACTGCGCCACCTCCTCGTCCTTGGCCTTGATGACGGGGGCGGTGGCCGCGATGGCGCTGCCGCCGCAGATGGAGGAGCCCACTGCGATGAGCGTCGCGGTCTTGCCGGGCATGTCGAGCAGGCGGTAGCCGGCGTAGCCCACCACCAGCGAGGTCCCGATGGTGGAGAGGATGACGGGCAGCGACTGCAGGCCCACCTGGGCGATCTGGCCCAGGTTCAGGCCAAAGCCCAGCAGGATGACGGCGTACTGGAGGATCTTCTTCGAGGTGAACTGCACGCCCTTGGCCAGCGCCTGCGGGCGCTTGCGCCATGCCAGCGCGATGCACATGCCCAGCAGGATGCCGAAGACCGGCCCGCCCACCACGGGGAGCGCCAGGCCCGCCGCATAGCAGGGGGCGGCCAGCGCAGCGCACAGCAGGATTCCGGGGGCGTGGGTCTTGAGGGTGTCCAAGGGGGCTTCCTTTCGCTTGGTGAAACGCACCCGGCAATGCTACCCCCGCAGCGCGGGCCCGGGGGCGGGAAAACGCGCATTGCCGCGAGAAGCGCCCATCGAGCGCCCGTGCGCGCGTGCGGGAAGCTTATACTGCACAGCATCGTCTTACAGCAAGGAGGGAGAACCGTGAAGGAGCTGGAAGAGCGCATCTTGCGCGACGGTGTTGTGAAGATGGAGGGTGTGCTCAAGGTGCCCACCTTCCTCAACCACCAGATGGATGTCGAGCTCATCGACAAGATGGGGGCGGAGTGGGCGCGCCGCTTTGCGGGCAAGCCTGTCAACAAGATCCTCACCATCGAGGCAAGCGGCATCGGCATCGCGGCGCTGGCTGCGCGCCACTTCGGCAACTGCCCGGTGGTCTTTGCCAAGAAGGCCAAGTCCATCAACCTCACCGGGGACCAGTACTGCACCAAGGTGCAGTCGTTCACCCACGGCAAGGTCTTCGACGTCATCGTCGAGAAGGACCTGCTGAGCCCGGACGACCACCTGCTCATCATCGACGACTTCATGGCCATGGGCGCTGCCATGCACGGCCTCCTCGAGATCGTCGAGCAGTCCGGCGCCACCGTCGAGGGCATCGGCATCGCCATCGAGAAGGGCTTCCAGCCCGGAGGCGACAGCCTGAGGAGGCTCGGCTACCAGCTGGAGTCGCTGGCCATCGTCGAAGAACTCGACGCCGCCAACGGCAAGGTTGTCTTCCGCGAGCAGCCCGGCGCGGCAGGGGAGGCCTAGATGGCAGCAGAGCAGCCCAAGCGCAAGCTCTCCGACGAGCTGCAGACCCTCGATGCCAAGATCCCCCTGGTGGCGGGCATCCCCTACGGCATCCAGCACATCCTAGCGATGTTCGTGGCCAACCTGGCCCCCATCGCCATCGTGGCGGCGGCCTCCGGCATCGCAGACGCCACCACGCTTATCCAATCCGCCATGCTCATCGCCGGCATCGGCACCCTCATCCAGCTCTTCCCCGTGTGGCGCATAGGCTCGGGCCTGCCCATCGTCATGGGCGTGAGCTTCACCTTCGTGTCTGCGGCCTGCGTCATCGGCTCGACCATGGGCTACGGCTACATGCTCGGTGCCGTCATCGTGGGCGGCTGCATGGAGGGCGTCTTGGGCCTGCTGGCCAAGTACTGGTGCCGCATCGTCACGCCCATCGTGGCTGCGTCTGTGGTTACCGCCATCGGCTTCTCGCTGCTGAGCGTGGGCGCCTCGTCCTTCGGCGGCGGCAGCGGCGCAGAGGACTTCGGCGCCTGGTACAACCTGCTGCTGGGCAGCATCTCGCTCATCGCCTGCCTGCTCTTCCAGGTCTTCGCCCCCAAGGGCGTCCGCCAGCTCTCCGTCCTCTTCGGCCTGATCATCGGCTATGTGGCGGCCCTTCTCATGGGCAGGGTCGACTTCAGCGGCTTTGCGAACCTGGGCCTGTTCAGCCTGCCGGCGATCGCCTTCCTCGACGAGAGCCTCATGCCGCAGTTCGCCATCGGGCCCATCATCACCGTGTGCATCATCTTCCTGGTGTCTGCCACAGAGACCATCGGCGACTCCAGCGCCCTGGCCATGTCCGGCCTCAAGCGCCAGATCAAGGAGAGGGAGCTTTCCGGCTCCATCGCCTGCGACGGCTTTGTGTCTGCCCTGGGCGGCTGCCTGGGCTGCACGCCCATCACCTCCTTCAGCCAGAACGTGGGCCTGGTCGCCATGACGGGCGTCGTCAACCGCCGCGCCATCGCCACCGGCGCCATCATCCTCGTGCTGGCCGCCTTCGTCCCGGCTGTCGCCGCCGTCTTCAACAGCCTGCCCGAGCCCGTGCTGGGCGGCTGCACCATCATGATGTTCGGCAACATCATCGTGAGCGGCTTCCAGATGATCGAGCGAGCCGGCTTCAACCACCGCAACATGACCATCGCCGCCCTGAGCCTGGCCCTGGGCATCGGCTTCACCCAGGTGGGCGACATCTTCGTCAACACACCCCAGCTCTTCCAGGACGTCTTTGCTGCGAACTGCGTGGCGGGAGTGTTCGTGGTGGCGGTCATCGCCAACCTGATCATCCCCAAAGACAAGCAGGAGGAGGCCCCTGCCGCCGAGTAGGGCGCCGTGACATGCTGTGCTGCGCTGCGCACCTCCTCTCGGGGGTGCGCAGCGGCGTTTTTCCAGTGTTAACACGGCCGAAACCTTTTTTCCGCGCAGCTGCTCCTACTATGCTTTCGGGCAGGTTTCACGCCTGCCACCATCCGGTTATTTCCCAGGGAGGGAACAGCAATGTCTTACGCAGAGCGAGTTATTGAGCAGATCAAGGCCCGCGATGGCGAGCAGGCGCTCTTCATCCAGGCCGTCACCGAGGTGCTGGAGACCCTCCAGCCCGTCCTGGACGCACACCCCGAGTACGAGGAGGCGAAGATCCTCGAGCGCATCACCGAGCCCGAGCGCGTGATCATGTTCCGCGTCCCCTGGGTTGACGACGAGGGCAAGGCCCAGGTCAACCGCGGCTTCCGCGTCGAGTTCAACTCCGCCATCGGCCCCTACAAGGGCGGCCTGCGCTTCAACCCCACCGTCAACCTCGGCATGCTCAAGTTCCTCGGCTTCGAGCAGATCCTGAAGAACTCCCTCACCACCCTGCCCATGGGCGGCGGCAAGGGCGGCTCTGACTTCGACCCCAAGGGCAAGTCCAACAACGAGATCATGCGCTTCTGCCAGTCCTTCATGACCGAGCTCCAGCGCCACATCGGCCCCGACACCGACGTCCCCGCCGGTGACCTGGGCGTCGGCGGCCGCGAGGTTGCCTACATGTTCGGCCAGTACAAGCGCATCCGCAACGAGTTCACCGGCGTCCTCACCGGCAAGGGCCTCGCCTTCGGCGGCTCCCTGGCCCGCACCGAGGCAACCGGCTACGGCCTGGTCTACTTCGTCGCCGAGCACCTGCGCTGCCAGGGCGACTCCCTCGAGGGCAAGACCGTCGTCGTCCACGGCTCCGGCAACGTGGCCATCTACGCCGTCCAGAAGGCAGAGCAGCTGGGCGCCAAGGTGATCGCCGTCTCTGACACCAAGGGCTATGTCCGCGACGACGAGGGCATCTCCGTCGAGGCCCTCGAGGCCATCTACAACGCCAAGCGCTCCGGCAACGACAAGGGCGTCTCCCTGGCCATGTACACCGACTACCGTCCCAACGCCGTCTACACCGCCGGCGACGGCCGCGGCGTGTGGCAGATCCCCTGCGACATCGCCCTGCCCTGCGCTCGTGAGAACACCCTGCTCCTCGAGGATGCAGAGGCGCTCGTTGCCAACGGCTGCAAGATCGTGGGCGAGGGCGCCAACATGCCCACCACCCTCGAGGCAACTAAGTACCTGCAGGAGCATGGCGTCGTCTTCATGCCCGGCAAGGCAGCCAACGCAGGTGGCGTCGCCGTCTCCGGCCTCGAGATGAGCCAGAACGCCGGCCACATCTCCTGGAGCTTCGAGGAAGTCGACAACAAGCTCAACGACATCATGGTCAGCATCTACCACGCAGCTGACGACGCCGCCAAGAAGTACGGCGTCGAGGGCGACTTCGTCGCTGGCGCCAACATCGCCGGCTTCGAGAAGGTCGCCGAGGCCATGATGGCCCAGGGCCTGGTCTAAGCCAGACGCGCCCACAGCGCACAGCAGGGGAGGGGTCCTTCGGGGCCCCTCCTTTTTTGCACCGGCGCTCAGGGGCGCTTGGCCTTGGCGTCCATGATGAGCATCTGGAGGCGGTTCTCGATGTTGGCGTGTGCGACGTCCGGGTCGTAGTCGAGCGGCAGGATCTGGGCGTCGGGGTAGAGCTCCTTGAGCTTCTTGGTGATGCCGCGCCCCACCACGTGGTTGGGCAGGCAGCCGAAGGGCTGCAAGATGATGAAGGCGCGGCAGCCGCGCTGTGCGTGGTGCAGGATCTCTGCCGGGATGAGCACGCCCTCGCCCGCGTCGAAGGTGTGGTGGATGATGGGGTCGCTCGCCCCCACGATGTCTTGCATGCGGGCGGGGGGCTCGTAGAGGGGGTGGGCGCAGGCGATCTTGTCCGCTGTGCTGTGCGCCAGGTCGAAGATGCTGTTCTCGATGCGGAAGAGCGCCTTGTAGGAGAGGGGCTTGTCGAGGCCGTACTCCCTCACCTGGGCATCCTTGTAGAAGTAGGTCTTGCGGATGACGTCTGTCATGCGGGCCTCGACGACCTCCATGCCGTTGTCCTCGAGGTAGCGCTCGATGTCGTGGTTGGAGCCGGGGTGGAAGTTGAGCAGGTACTCGCCCACGATGAGCACGCGGGGGCGCAGGGTGCTGCGATCGTACTCAACGCCGCGCATGAGGCCGATGGCCCGGGCAAAACCTCTCTTCATCCCGGCGATGCCACCCTCCTTCAGCCCGTCCATGGTCAGCTGGAGGCCCTCGTCGAAGGCGGCCTGGGCGCTGCCGGGCACCAGCTCGTAGGGGCGCATCTTGCGCAGCAGCTCCTCCAGCGCGTCGATCATGGGCAGCCCGTAGGCGATGCGCATGGAGGTGAGCAGGTTCATCTTGAAGCCGGGGTGCACGTTGTGGGAGTCGGCGTCGTCGTTGGTGATGATGGGGACCTGGGGGTAGCCGGCGTCGTCGAGGGCCTTGCGCAGCAGGGCCGTGTAGTGGGTGAGGCGGCAGTCGCCGATGTACTTGCCCATGGCGACGGCGGTGTTGTCCGGGTCGTAGGCCCCGCTCTCCAGGGCGGCGAGCGCCTCGCCGATGACCACCTGGCAGGGGAAGCAGATGTCGTTGTGCACGTACTGCTTGCCCAGGCGTATGGCGTCTGCGCGGCCCACCGGCAGGCTCACGGCCCTGAGGCCCTGCCCGCAAAACGCCGCGGCCATCAGCATCGAGAAGGCGTGCGAGGTGTTGGGCACGAGCACGGTCTTTTCCTGGGGCCCGCCTGCGCGCATGCTCGGCGTGAACTTGGAGTGGTACGGGTCGCGCAGGGGCTGGGGCTTGCGCTGCCCCTGTTCGCGCCGGCGGGTGTTGACGGTTTCGATAAAGCTGCGCACGCGTATGCGCAGCGGGCCGGCGATGTCGCTCTCATCGACCTTGAGCACCAGGGGCACCTTGCCTGCCGTCTCGCGCATGAGGCGGGTGATCTCGTCTGAGAGGTAGGCGTCGTGGCCGCAGTTGAAGTTGACCAGCTGGACGTATTCCAGGTAGGGGCTGCGGGCTGCTTCGAGGGCGGTCGAGAGCATGCGGGCGTGGAAGTTATTGACGATGTCGAGCAGGCTGAGCGAGAGGTCCGCCGTGTGGATCTGGGGCAGGGAGTCCGCCGTCAGCACGGGGATGCCCAGGTCCGTGAAGTAGCGGGGCAGGTCGTGGTTGACGAGCGCGTCGTTTTGGTAGGGGCGGCTGGCGAGCACCACGGCATAGCCGCCGCGCGCCTGGACCTCCTCCATGACCTGCAGGGCGCGGGTCTGCAGCTGGGTGCGGAAGGAGAGCTGGGCGGCGTCTGCCTGCTCGATCGCCTGGCGGGTGAGCTCTTCTGGGATGCCGAAGCTGTCGCGCATCCACGCGCAGAGCTGGCGCTGGCGGTCCTTGGACGTGTACCAGTGCCACAGCGGGGTATCGAAGGGCACGCCCCAGCGGCGCTGGGGGTCGTCTGAGTTGCGGATGACCATGGGGTAGCCCTTGACCACGGCGCACATGCTCTCGGCGCTTGCAGACGTGCCCTCGCTTTGCACCACGGTGATGATGGGCATGAAGATGCGGTCGACCCCGCTTTTCGCCAGCTGGCGGATGTGGCCGTGCACGAGCTTGGCGGGGAAGCACACCGTGTCGCTGGTGACGGCGTGCAGGCCGCTCTCGTAGATGCCGCGGGTGCTGAGGGGGCTCAGCCTCACCTCAAAGCCAAGCGCGCGCCACAGGGTCGTCCAAAACGGCGCGTTGTCCCACAGGGCCAGCACGCGCGGCAGGCCGATGGTGATGCCGCGGTTGGGGCACAGCTGCGTACAGGGGTAGCTGGCAAAGAGCAGGGCCTGGCGTTCCTCGAAGAGGTTGGGGACTGCGCGCTCGGCTCGGACCGCCGCCCGCAGCTGCTCTCTCACACCTGCACTCGAGGGGTCACCGAGCAGCTCTCCCTTGGAGCAGCGGTTGCCCGTGACAAAGCGCGCCCCGCTCGAGAAGCTCACGCAACTGCGGTTGCAGCGGTTGGCGCAGAAGGGGCAGCTGAGGTTGGACTCGCGCGTGTAGGACAGCTGCCCGAGCCCCTCCCAGCCGATGAAGCTGCTGGCGGGCAGGGCCCCGTCCTCGCCGCGCCGGCGCTCGAGCTCGCGCTTTGCCAGCTGCGCCGCCCCGATGGCCCCCATGAGGCCCGGATAGGGGGCGCGCACGACAGGACGCCCCACGTACTCCTCGAAGGCGCGCAGCACGGCGTCGTTCATGAAGGTGCCGCCCTGCACCATGATCTTGTCGCCCAGGCAGTCGAGGTTGCTCAGGCGTATGACCTTGGTGAAGACGTTTTCCACGATGGAGCGGCACAGGCCCGCCATGATGTCTGCCGGCGTCTTGCCCCGGCGCTGCTCGGTGACGATGCTGGAGTTCATGAACACGGTGCAGCGGCTGCCCAGCTTGGCGGGGCTGGTGCTGGAGAAGGCCTCCTGCGCGATTCTTTCCGTGGGGATGCCCAGGCTCGAGGCGAAGCTCTCGAGAAAGCTGCCGCAGCCAGACGAGCAGGCCTCGTTGACGACGATGTTGGTGACCACGCCGTCTTCGAGCCAGATGGCCTTCATGTCCTGCCCGCCTATGTCGAGGACGAAGCTGGCATCTGGCAGCCAGGAGCGCGCCGCGGCAGCGTGCGCGACGGTCTCGACGACGTGGTAGTCGGCGCTCAGGGCCTCCTTCATGAGCAACTCGCCGTAGCCGGTGGTGCCCACGCCCAGCACCTGCAGCTCGACGCCGCGTACGCGGTAGCGCTCGCGCATTGCCAGCAGTGCGCTGCGGGCGACGTCGAGGGGCTCGCCGCCGTTTGACGCGTAGAAGCTGTCGAGCAGGCGGTCGTCCTCGCCCCAGAGCACGAACTTGGTGGTGGTGCTACCGCAGTCGACGCCGAGGTAGGCGCGTAGGCAGCCGCCTGGCTCGGCGCCGGGATCGGGTGCCGGGGCCATGCGATGGCGCTGCTGGAACTCCTCTCGTTCGGCTGCGTTGGAGAAGAGGGGCGCCTCGCCGCCCGCCGCGCTGCCGGCGGCCTGCGAGCAGGCCTCGAGCGCCTGCAGCGCCGCCTGCACGTCGAGGGCGCTGGCGGAGTCGAAGAGCTCCCCGATCGCCAGCGCCGCGCCCAGGGCGACCACGGTCTCGGGGTGCGGGGGCACGATGATGTCTTCCCGCCCCAGCTCGAGCCGCTCTGCGAAGACCCGGACCAGCTGGGGGTTGAAGGTGAGGGGGCCGCCCTCGAAGATCACGGGCGGCTCGATGTCGAGGCCCTGGGCCAGGCCGCCGATGGTCTGCTTGGCGATGGCGTGGAAGGTCGACAGGGCCAGGTCCTCCTTGGGGACGCCCTGGTTGAGGAGGGGCTGGATGTCTGTCTTGGCGTAGACGCCGCAGCGGCCCGATATGTCGTGGACGCGAGTGCCCTTGGCGGCGCGCGCGTCGAACTCCTCCACGGGGATGTTAAGCAGCTGGGCTATCTCGTCGATGAAGGCGCCGGTGCCGCCCGCGCAGCTGCCGTTCATGCGCATGTCGCTCACGGTGACGGCGCCGCTTGCGCGGTCGCGCGCGAGGAAGATCATCTTGGCGTCCTGGCCGCCCAGCTCTATGGCGGTGCGGGCCTGGGGGTAGAAGCGCCTGATGGCGATGGAGTTGGCAACGACCTCTTGGACGAAGGGGATGCCCAGGGCCTGCGCGATGGGCGCGGCGCCAGAGCCGGTGACGGCGCAGCGCATCTGGGCGGCGGGGAAGCGCTGGGCGATGGAGCGCAGCGCCTGGGCCATGGCCTGGGCCTGGCGCGCGCCGTGGCGCTGGTACTCGCTTGAGAGGAGATCGCCCGTGCATGCGTCGAGCACAACGAACTTCACCGTGGTCGAACCCACGTCGAACCCGATGCAGAGCTGCTTGTCGGTAGGCGAAGGTCTGCCGCTCAAGCCGATCATCCCCTTTCTCCCGTACCCTAAGTTTAGCGTGACGAACAAAGGAATGGCCAAAGCAACAGGGGACTTTTCGACCTCTGTCGAGCACCCGGAAGCTGCCCTTTGGGGCGGTGGAGCGCGCGGCGGGAGGGGCCCGCACATGAAACACAGGCTTTACAAAGGCCGCTGGGCCGTTAAACACTTCGGAAACAAAAGCGCCGTAAGGTAACAGCCGTACTCATACGGCATAATGCGTCTCATGAGTTGAACGCGATCGTTCTCGAGCAAAGGGAGCCGGCTATGGCAAAAGATACCAGCGAGATCTACGGCAGCCTCGTCTTCAACGACAAGGTGATGAAGGAGCGCCTGCCCAAGCCCATCTACAAGAGCCTCCACAAGACCATCAAGGACGGCACGCCCCTCAACGAGGAAGTCGCCAACGCCGTCGCCCATGCTATGAAGGAGTGGGCGGTCGAGAACGGCTGCACCCACTACACCCACTGGTTCCAGCCCCTCACCGGCGGCACCTCCGAAAAGCACGACGCCTTCATCGACCCGGTGGGCGACGGCACCGCCATCATGGCCTTCTCTGGCAAGGAGCTGATCCAGGGCGAGCCCGACGCATCCTCCTTCCCCAGCGGCGGCCTGCGCCAGACCGCCTCTGCCCGCGGCTACACGGCCTGGGACCCCACCTCCTACGCCTTCATCAAGGACGAGGTCCTGTGCATCCCCACCGCCTTCGTCTCCTACACCGGCGAGGCCCTCGACAAGAAGACCCCGCTGCTGCGCTCCATGAAGGCCATCAGCAACGAGGCCAAGCGCGTCCTGGCCTGCTTTGGCATCGACGATGTCCCGCAGGTGATCACCACCGTGGGCGCCGAGCAGGAGTACTTCCTGATCAAGCTCGACCACTACTCCGCCCGCCCGGACCTCATCCTCACCGGCCGCACCCTCTTCGGCGCGGCGCCCGCCAAGGGTCAGGAGCTCGACGAGCACTACTTCGGTGCCGTGCGCGAGACCGTTTCCGACTACATGAAGGAAGTAGACGAGGAACTCTGGAAGCTCGGCGTCGACGCCAAGACCAAGCACAACGAGGTGGCCCCCGCCCAGCACGAGATCGCCCCGATCTTCGCCCGCAGCTCCACGGCTATCGACAACAACCTCCTCACCATGGAGATCCTGCGCAAGTGCGCCCCGCATCACGGCCTCTACTGCCTGATCCGCGAGAAGCCCTTCGCAGGCGTCAACGGCAGCGGCAAGCACAACAACTGGTCCATCGCCACGCCTGACACGAACCTGCTCTCCCCGGGCAAGGACCCCGCCAACAACACCATCTTCCTGCTGACCCTGGCTGCCGT
>SFLO01000245.1 GCA_004553405.1 Coriobacteriaceae bacterium | reverse complement strand
GGGTGACAAAGCCGTCCGGCAGGCCCAGGATGGTGACAGCGGGGGAAAGCCCGCTGCGGGCCAGCTCCTCGAGCACCGCAGAGCCAAAGCCGCCCACGACGGAGTTCTCCTCGACCGTGACCACGCAGCCGCAGGCCGCGGCCTGGGCGACGGCGACGGCGTCCACGGGCTTGACCCAGCGCATGTCCCACACGGCGCACTCGATGCCGCGCCCGCTCAGCAGCTCGGCGGCGTCCATGGCGGGCTTGACCATGGTGCCCACGGCAAGAATCGACGCATGGTCGCCCTGCCTGAGCTGGCGGGCGCAGGGGCGGGTCCAGGTCTCGACCTTGGCGCCCTCCTCGTGCAGGGCGGTGCCCCTGGCATAGCGCACGCACACCGGGCCCTCGAGGGCGTGGGCCGTGCGCAGGGCGCTGCGCAGCTCGACGTCTGTCGAGGGGGCGAGCACCGTCATGCCCGGCACCAGGCGCATGTACGAGAGGTCGAAGGCCCCGTGGTGGGTGGGGCCGTCTTCGCCCACCAGGCCCGCGCGGTCCAGGCAGAAGACCACGTGCTGGCCTTGGAGGGCGACGTTGATGAGGGTCTGGTCGAAGGCGCGCTGGGCAAAGGTCGAGTACAGCGCCACGAAGGGCTTCTTGCCCGCCATGGCAAGCGAGCTTGCCATGGTGACGGCGCTCTCCTCCGCGATGCCGACGTCGAAGAAGCGGCGCGGGTAGTCCTTCTGGAAGGCGCTCAGGCCGGTGCCGTCCGGCATGGCGGCGGTGATGGCGACGACGTCCTCGTCTGTGGCGGCGATGGCGCGCAGCTCGCTCGAGAACACGCTCGTCCAGCTGGGAGCGCCGCCCTTGGAGAGCTTGGCGCCCGTCTCGACGTCGAAGGGGCCCACCCCGTGGAAGATGTCCGGGCGCTCCTGGGCGGGGCCGTAGCCCTTGCCCTTGGTGGTGACGGCGTGGATGAGCACGGGGCCGTCGACCTCGCGGGCATCGCGGATGAGCGCCTCGAGGTTGGGCAGGTCGTGGCCGTCGACGGGGCCCACGTAGGTGACCCCGAAGCCCTCGAAGAACATGGTCCCGTGCGGGGCGAGGAACTGCTTGGTGGCGTTCTTGGCGGCGTTGCCCGTCTCTGCCAGCAGGCGGCCCAGGCGCCCGCGCGACTCGAGGTCGTCCATGATGCGGTCCCTGGCGCTGATGTAGCGCTGGTCGAGGCGCGCGCGGCCCAGGAAGTTGGCGAAGCCGCCCACGCTGCGCGAGATGGACATGCCGTTGTCGTTGAGGATGATGATGACCTTGGTGCCGCTGTTGCCTATCTCGTTGAGGGCCTCGAGCGACATGCCGCCCACGAAGGAGGCATCGCCCACCACGGCGGCGATGGTGCGGTCCTCGCCGTCGATGTCGCGCGCGAGGGCGTAGCCCAGGGCCGTGGAGAGGGCGTCCGAGGCGTGGCCGGAGTTGTGGGAGTCGTAGGGGCTCTCGGTGATCTTGGGAAAACCCGAAATGCCCCCCATGGTGCGCAGGGTCTTGAAGGCCTCCCTGCGGCCGGTGAGGAGCTTGTGGGCATAGGCCTGGTGCCCCACGTCGAAGACGATGCGGTCGTGGGGGCAGTCGAGCACGCGGTGCAGGGCCATGATGATCTCGACCGCGCCCAACGAGGGGGCGAGGTGGCCGCCGTGAACGGAGGCGGCCGAGACCATCTCGGAGCGGAGCTCAGAAGCGAGCTGCTCGAGCTCCGGGTAGCCCAGCTCCTTGAGGTCGGCGGGGCTGCCGATGCGGTCGAGTATAGAAGCTGTCATAGGCGATCCCTTGGGGCGGGGCATGCGGCCCTGCCGTCTACTCGTCGAGCGGGGCGGCCTCCCCTCCCTGCCCAGCGGCAGGGTCGAGGGGCTCCTCGCCCTGGGGTGTGTCTTCAGCAGAGGCCGCGGCAAGCTCGTCTTCAGAGAACTCGGGCTTGTCCACGAGCTCGGCGGCGCGGTTGCCGAGCTTGATGGCCTCCTCGTAAAGGTCGAGGCTCTTCTCGAGCGAGAGGTCCCT
>SFLO01000244.1 GCA_004553405.1 Coriobacteriaceae bacterium | reverse complement strand
CATAAGGCGGCGGTCGCCGAGCTGTTCGAAAGGTGTCACGAGGCCTGGCGCATGGACGTCGAGCAAAAGCAGCTGCGCTGCCTGGCCATGACCTACACCCTGCTCGCCGAGCTGGCCGACGAAGCCCGCCGGCTGTACGCCACCCCGCGCGTCCGCGCCCTGCTCGAGCTTGCAGGCATCAAGGACGTCATGTCCAAGTCCCTCGGCACCGACAACGCCATGAACGTCGTCAAGGCCGCTGCCGCCGGCCTGGCAGATCTCACCTCCCCCGAGGATGTCGCTGCCAAGCGCGGTATGGACCTCGGCAAGATCTACGGAAAGAAGGTTCAGTAATGGCAGAGAAGACCCTGCGCGTGACCCAGGTGAAGTCCTCCATCGGTTACAAGAAGGACCAGCTGGCCACCCTCAAGAACCTGGGCCTCGGCAAGATCGGCCGTTCCCACGAGCTCGTCGACAACGAGTGCGTCCGCGGCATGATCTTCAAGGTCAAGCACCTCATCGAGGTCGAGGAGATCTAAGCACTACCTAGGTATCTGTCGAGCCGCCCGCCCGGGCGGCTCGATGTTGGAAGTCTGCCGGCGGCGAGCTGCCGGCGCACCCGTATTCAGGGTGTTAGCGATTCGAAGGAGAATCAACATGAACCTGCATGACCTGAAGCCGGCACCCGGCTCCACCCATTCCCGCAAGCGCGTCGGCCGCGGCGTCGGCTCCGGCTACGGCGGAACCTCCGGCCGTGGTATGAACGGCCAGGGCTCCCGCGCTGGCGGCACCAAGCGCCCCGGCTTCGAGGGTGGCCAGACTCCCCTGGCAATGCGCCTGCCCAAGCTGCCCGGCTTCCGCAACATCAACCGCAAGGAGTACCTGCCCGTCAACGTCTCCCGCATCGACGCCAAGTTCGAGGCTGGCGAGGTTGTGGACGGCGAGTCCCTGGTCGCCAAGGGCATCATCAAGCACGCTGACGCCCTGGTGAAGGTCCTGGGCGACGGCGAGATCACCAAGGCCGTCACCGTCAAGGGCCTCAAGGTCTCTGCATCTGCACAGGCTAAGATCGAGGCCGCCGGCGGAAAGGTCGAGTAACGTGTTTAGCGCCCTGGCAAACGCAATGAAGGTGAAGGATCTTCGCAACAAGATCTTCTTCACCTTGGCGATTATCGCCCTGTATCGCGTGGGATCTTTCATCCCCGTGCCGGGCATCCCGTTTGCCGAGCTGGTGGATAGCTTCAAGGGCACCGAGGATGGCGCAGGCGCAGCTCTGCTGATGCTGAACCTGTTCTCCGGTGGCGCCCTCGAGTACTTCTCCGTGTTCTCCTTGGGCATCATGCCCTACATCACCGCATCCATCATCATGCAGCTGATGCAGGGCGTTATCCCGGCGCTCACCCGCTGGGCCAAGGAGGGAGAGTCCGGTCAGCGCAAGATCACCCGCATCACCAGGTACCTCACCTTGATCCTGGGCCTGATCAACGCTGTCGGTTACCTGATGCTCTTCCAGAGCCCCCAGTTTGGCATCAGCTTCGCCAACAACGGCCTGCCCACCTGGCTCACCAGCATCATCATCGTCGTCACCTTGGTTGCCGGCACCGCCTTCATCATGTGGATGGGCGAGCTCATCACCCAGCGCGGCATCGGCAACGGCATGTCCCTCATCATCTTCGCGAGCATCATCGCCCGCCTCCCGGGCGCCCTGATGGATTCTGTCAGGACCTCGCCCGACATGATGCAGGGCGTGCTGCTCACCGTGATGATCGTCTTGGTGATCCTTGTCGTGATCCCCGCCATCGTGTTCATCGAGCGCGGCCAGCGCAGGATCCCGGTGTCCTACTCCAAGCGCATCGTCGGGCGTCGCCAGATGGGCGGCCAGACCACCTACCTGCCCTTCAAGGTCAACGGCTCTGGCGTCATCCCCATCATCTTCGCCTCCGCGATCTTGTATCTGCCCGCCCAGCTCTCCGCCTTCTTCGGCGATGTGGGTTGGCTGAGCAGCTTCGCCAACTTCTGCACCACCGGCGCGGGCAACTGGATCCTCACCCTG
>SFLO01000243.1 GCA_004553405.1 Coriobacteriaceae bacterium | reverse complement strand
GCCCAGGGCGCGGGCCAGGCGCAGGCTGACCCAGTCGAAGAAGCCGGCCTCCCCCATGCCCTCCACCAGCACCATCATGCCGTTGGCGTGCAGGTACATGCGCCGCACCGTCTTGTCTGGGTAGCCGAAGATCTTCAGCAGCGAGATGCCCGTGGTGGCGCGGTCCACGATCAAGGTGAGCATGAGGTACATGATGATGGCGAAGAGCACCACCGGCACGCAGATGAGCAGGAAGAGCCTGGTGCGGAAGATGTCGTAGAACTGCTGCGTGGCGCTCATGACGTCGTCGTAGGTGGTCATCGAGTAGATGCGCGGGGTCTCCAAGTCCAGCGGCTCCTGCGACATGAGCACGTTGTAGTAGCCTGCCTTGCGGTCGAAGAGGGCACGCATGCTGCTGGCATCCATGAAGGCGTAGAAGCCGGACTTGTACTCTGCGATGCCGCTTACGGTAAAGCCGTAGTCGAGCCCGGCGATGTCGTTGCTCAGCACCAGCTTGTCACCTTCGTGCAGGCCCCACTTGCTGGCCAGCGCCGAGCTGATGACGACCTTGTTCTTGCCGCGCTCGACAGCGACGTCGAAGTAGGGCGCGCCGTTGTCCTCCACGCCCAGCAGGGTGATGGTGTGCGTGGTCTCTCCCAGCGGCTTGGTGAGCGACTCCGCATAGTAGGCGGTGGCGCCTGCCGGCAGCTCGGACGGCGGGTACTTGACCACGTACTGGTACTGGAAGGTGGTCTCGTCCTGCGCGGCCTTGATGAGGTTGCTGCACATGGCGTAGGCGTTGAGGCCCAGCATCACCAGCAGCAGCGAGCCGAACACGCCCAGGCCCACGGTGAAGACGCTGCGAAACTCCCTGATGACATGGCGGATCTCGAAGCGGTGCTCGAAGGGCAGCTTCTCGAGCGCAGGGATGTCGACGCCGTTGCGCTGGGCGTCCATGTTCTTGAGCAGGTGGAGCACCGGCTGGTCGAGCTTTTTGCGGATGACGAGGGCGTTGACCAGCATGACCACCAGCGGCGGCACGAACACGCCGGCCAAGATGAGCCCCGGTGGGCAGAGCTGGGGCATGGTGGGCAGCGAGTGGCTGAGCAGCGTGTGGTACATTTGAAAGCCCGTGCCGATGGGGGAGAGGCCCACGGCCGTGCCCGCGATGCCGCCCGCAAGCGCCACGGCGGCCGGCAGGGCCAGGTAGTTGCACATCACCTGGCGCCGCGAGACGCCCAGGGCGTACATGGCGCCGATCACAGAGCGCTCGCTGTCGATGGCGTTGATGACGAAGACGCTGATGACGTAGGCCAGCACGAACAGGATCACCAGGCCCAAGACGATGCCCAGGTTCCACATAATGCGCTGGTTGCCCACGGCGACCTCGATGTTGGAGTTCTGGGCGGCGGTGGTGAAGGTGACTACCTTGGTGAGCTTGGTGTCCACCATCTGGTCGATGATGCGGTCTGTCTCTGCCTGTAGCTGCTGGATGCCGCGTTCGAGCTTCTTCATACCCGCCAAGATGAGCTTGGAGGCGTCGTAGGCCTGCTGCTCGCCCGCTGCGAGCTGCGAGGAGCCGGCCTCGAGTTCCTTGAGGCCGGCGCTGAGGGTCATGACGCCGTTGTAGTAGCTGTCGAGGTTGTTGCGGATCTGCACGAGGATCTTCTTGGTGGAGGCGTCGATCTTGAAGCCGGATTCCTCGACTGCACCCACCAGCTCATTGGCCTGCTCGTAGATGAGCGTGGTCTTCTCCTCGAGGATGCGGCCGCCCTCGGCTGCCTGCGCGTTGCCGCCGTAGAGCCTGTCTGCACCGTCGTTGAGCTTGCCGATGCCCGCGTTGAGCTGCTTGAGCGCGCTGGAGAGCTGGCCGGAGCCGTCGACGAGCTTCTGGATGCCGGCCTTCATCTCGCGCACCTGGGCGGTCTCTGTCACCGCAGTGTCGCGCACGAAGTCGTCTTGCGCCTTGAGGGAGTCGAAGAGCAGGCTGCCCACGTACTCGTTGACATCTGCATCGGTGACGCCCTCGCCCAGGCGGTAGTGGTAGAGCAGTTCTTGGGCGCGGT
>SFLO01000242.1 GCA_004553405.1 Coriobacteriaceae bacterium | reverse complement strand
CGGGGGCAGAGATGACGACCTTCTTGGCGCCGTTGTCCAGATGGGGCTGGCAGGACTCGCCGGTCTTGAGCTTGCCAGTGGTCTCGAGGACGACGTCTGCGCCCACGCTGGCCCAGTCGAGATTCTTGGGATCGCGGTCCTGGAAGGCCTTGATGCGGTGGCCGTCGAAGATGAAGTAGCCGTCTTCGGCGCGGGCCTCGTCGAAGGCGATGCCCTGGCAGGAGTCGTACTTGGCCAGGTAGGCGGCGCACTCCAGGTCGGAGGGGTTGTTGATGGCCACAACCTCGATTTCAGGATCAGCCTCTGCAATGCGGAAAACCAAGCGGCCAATGCGGCCAAAACCGTTGATGCCAACCTTGATGGTCATGTGGAGCGCTCCTTTTCTACTGATTACCGGCTTGCATCGGGAGGTGTTTCAAGCCGGTTTCTTCCCCTACTATCCTAATCGCTACAGCACGCCTGCAAGCACTTCAAGCGCTGCAAGACCGCCAGCGGGGACCCCCTCTCGGGATACCCCTACCAGGACACAACGCCCTTGAAGCCGGCGTGGCCCACAAGCTGGCGCACGTTCTCCACAGGCCCGAAGTTAATGCCCTGGGGCTGGGGGACGACAATCTTGCAAGTGCGCGGCACCGCGTTGAACGCCGTGCACTTCTTCCACTTCTTCTTGAGCTTCACGAGCTTCTTGGTGTTGTTCGAGCCGGTGTTGGGGCCAACGCTCTTGAGCGCGGTGCCCTTCATGGTGATCTTGGTGAGCTTCTTGCAGCCCTTGAAGGCGGCGTCGCCGATGGAGCTCACGTTCTCGCCGATGGTGACGAACTTGAGCTTGTGGCCCTTGGCGTTGTTGAACGCATTCTTGGCGATGGACGTCACCTTGAGCTTGACCGGGCCGTAGCCGCCCGCAGTGTAGGTGACAGTGGCGGGGATCTTGAAGCTGCTGCCAGATCCCGTGAATCTCGTGAGCTGTGCCTCGCAGCTGCCCTTATCGATGGCAGAGGCGCTGATCTTGGTCACCTTGTAGTCGGCGCCACCCACCGCAAAGCTGCTCCCCTTGTAGCTCTCCGCGGGTACGGGGTTGGGCTCGACCTCAGAGGGGTCCTGGATTACGGGGGCGCTCCCGCCGGGAACGGCCTCCTCGGCAAGGGCCACAGGCAGCGCGCACAGCGAGCACGCGATCAAGGCGCCCAGCACGGCGCCGGCAACAGTCTTCAAACGCACAAAAACCTCCCTGGTCGGGGTCGTTACCGCTCAAGTATAGGAAAGGAAGACGCAGCGGCCCGCAAAGCCCAGCAAAAGCCCACACCATGGCGAGCGCGAGGTGAGGTTGCGGAGCCTTGGTGCACGGGGCTTCGGTGTTGCGGCTCTCACGGGGATTCTTCGACTGCGCGGCTTCGCCGCTCCGGCTAGAAGACGACGAGCTGGTCGCGGTTGATGAACTCGCTGGCACCGCGCATGCCCAGCTTCTCGCGGATGGCGGCGGCGTCATAACCCGCAAGGCCGCGGCCCAGCAGGCGCCCCTGCTCGTCGACCACGTCCACCGGGTCGCCTGCCTCGAACGCACCGCTCACAGCCGTGATGCCCACGGGCAGCAGGCTCGCGCCCTTCTCCTTCAGCGCGCGCACGGCGCCGGCATCGCAGCTCACGCGGCCCTTGACCTTGCCGCCCAAGGCGATCCAGCTCTTGCGCGCGTGCATGCCCAGGCTGTCGCTGTCGAAGAAGCGCGTGCCCACGCTGCGGCCATGGCAGGCATCCGTCACGGCGCCGGGGCGGTGGCCCTCGCAGATCACCATGGGGATGCCCGCGCTCATGAGCACCTTGGCCGCTGCCACCTTGGTGAGCATGCCGCCGCTGCCGCTGGCGCTGCCCACGCCGCCGGCGCTGGCCTCGATCTCTGCAGACAGCTTGCCCACCTGCTCGAGCAGCTCGGCGTCCTTGTCCTTGCGCGGGTCGGCCGTGTAGAGGCCGTCGATGTCGCTCAGCAGCACCACGAGGTCGGCGTCGATGGCCGTTGCCACCATGGCCGCCAGGGTGTCGTTGTCGCCAAAGCG
>SFLO01000241.1 GCA_004553405.1 Coriobacteriaceae bacterium | reverse complement strand
GGCAGCAGCCGGCGCCCTGGCCTACGTTCAGGGCTATGGCTACCCCCTGCAAGAGCAGGTAGCAGAGCGCTTCCTCACCGCCGCTTCGGCAGGCGAGAGCACGGATTCCCTCTGGAACGACTCGGTCGCCCAGGAGTCGCGCGAGTCTCAGATGGCGGTCCTCGAGGGCGTGAGCTCCCACAAGGTCATCGCCGTTGAGCGCGGTGTCTCCAACAGCACCGTTTACGTTGAAGCCACCCTTGCAGAGGGGGGCACTGCATACTACGAGGTTATGATGGGGCGCGACCTCATCAGCTGGAACATCGAGTATGTCGAGCTGTACTTCCCCAGCGAGCACTAGCCCGCGGGTTGTAGTAACCGGCGGCGCTGCGCCGCCACGCAATGAAAGCACGTTGATGAAAGGAGCCACTTAGATGGCCATCGAGAAGACTTACAACATGATCAAGCCCGACGGCGTCCGCAACGGCCACATCGGAGAGATCATCACCCGCATCGAGCGCGTCGGCCTCACCATCGAGCGCATGGAGCTGGGCATGGTCACCATGGAGGAGGCCGAGTCCAACTACGGCGAGCACAAGGGCAAGCCCTTCTACGAGGGCCTGATCTCCTACATCACCTCCGGCCCCGTGGTCAAGATGGTCGTCTCCGGCGAGAACGCCGTCGCCACCATGCGCAAGCTCATGGGCGCCACCAACTGCGCAGAGGCAGCACCCGGCACCATCCGCGGCGACTTCGGCCTGACTGTGGACGAAAACGTCATCCACGGCTCCGACTCCGTCGCCTCCGCCGAGCGCGAGATCAAGGTCTTCTTCGGCGAGTAATCCCAGCTCACAACATGGCTTTGAGGGGAGCCGCTGCCTGCAGAGGGCAGCGGCTCCCCTTTGCTTCACAGGGTTTCCATTGGCCTGCCCATAGGGCGTCTGCTACCATTAGCCTTTGCTACACCATGCTCAAAAGAGAGAAAGGGCGACCATGTCGCTATTCGATTCACTGTTTGGAAACTTTGGCAACGACATGGCCATCGACCTGGGCACCGCCAACACCCTGGTGTCCGTTCGCGGCCAGGGCATCGTCATCAACGAGCCCTCCGTCGTGGCCATCGACCAATCCCAGCAGCGCGTCCTCGCCGTCGGCGCAGAGGCCAAGGAGATGCTGGGCCGCACGCCCGGCAACATCGTTGCCATGAGGCCCCTCAAAGACGGCGTCATCGCAGACTTCGACACCACAGAGGCCATGCTGCGCTACTTCATCAGCAAGGCGCAGGGCCGCCGTATGCCCTGGAGCGCCAAGCCCCGTGTGGTCGTGTGCGTTCCCAGCGGCGTCACCAGCGTCGAGAAGCGCGCGGTCTTCGAGGCCACCATCACCGCCGGCGCGCGCCAGTGCTTCCTGATCGAGGAGCCCATGGCGGCAGCCATCGGCGCCGGCCTGCCCGTCGAGAGCCCCACCGGCTCCATGGTCGTCGACATCGGCGGCGGCACCACGGAAGTCGCCGTCATCTCGCTGGGCGGCATCGTCAACGCAACCTCCATCCGCATCGCGGGCGACGCCTTCGACACCGCCGTGGTGCAGTACGCCAAGACCCACTACAACCTTGCCATCGGCGAGCGCACGGCAGAGGAGATCAAGATCACCATCGGCTCCGCTGCCCCGCTGGTCGAGGAGGTCGACGTCGAGGTCCGCGGCCGCGACCTGCTCAGCGGCCTGCCCCGCACCGTCCGCATCGAGAGCGAGGACGTGCGCGAGGCCCTCGAGGAGCCTGTGGCCAAGATGATCCAGGCCGTCAAGGACACCCTCGACGAGACCCCGCCCGACCTTGCCAGCGACCTCATGGAGTACGGCATCACCCTCACCGGCGGCGGCGGCCTGCTGCGCGGGCTCGATGAGCGCCTCCGCAAGGAGATCGGCATCCCCGTCCACGTCTCCGAGACCGCCCTCATCAACGTGGTGGAGGGCTGCGCCGCGGGGCTGGAGTCCCCGGACGTCCTCGCCCAGGGAACCCAGGGCGTGGGCCAGCGCAGGTAGGCGCCTAGATGCCGGGCTTGGGTTTCTCGAATCAAAGC
>SFLO01000240.1 GCA_004553405.1 Coriobacteriaceae bacterium | reverse complement strand
TGCGTGTTCATGTGCCCCATTATACGGTGGCCCACCGCCCTTCCGCTGCCCGTTAGCCAAGGCGTGGGCCTGTTGCGCGGGCATGCGGCTACAATGGTGCCCATGACTAAGAAGAGCAACATCACCCTCATCGGCATGCCCGGGGCGGGCAAGTCCACCCTCGGCATCGTCTTGGCCAAGCGCCGCGGCCTGCGCTTTGTCGACACCGACCTCCTCATCCAGGAGGGCACCGGCTGCGTGCTCTGCGACTACATCGAGCGCTGCGGCCTGGACGCCTTCATGGCCTACGAGAACAAGGTTATCGCCGGCCTGGAGTGCACGGGCCACGTCATCTCCACCGGCGGCAGCGCCTGCTACGGCAAGGAGGCCATGGAACACCTCTCTGCCATCTCGACGGTGGTCTTCATCGACATCAGCTTCAACGAGATGATGCGCCGCCTGGGAGACCTCACCAAGCGCGGCGTGGTAATCAAGGACGGCCTCACCATCGAAGACGTCTACGACGAGAGGCTCCCGCTCTACCGCGCGTATGCCGACCTCACGCTCAGCACCGGCTCGATGGGCACGAGGGAGGCCGTCGAGGCCCTGGACCGCCTGCTCGCCGAGCACGGCATCTAGGCCCGCGCTGAGCGCGTTTTCACCAAGCCAGCAAGCGAGGAGTACCCCGTGAACATCCAGCCCTGCACCGCATCTGACAGACCCAAGACGCTCATCGCCTGCGTGGGCAACATGCTGCTGCTCGACGAGGGCTTTGGCCCCTACATGGCGCGCGTGCTCACAGAGCGCAGCGTGGCCGGGCTCTACTTCGACCAGGCCCACGTGGACACGATCATGTCGATGTTCAGGCTCGACGAGGTCAACGCCGTCGACGACGGGCGCATCCCCGTGCTCGACGCCGGGACCATCGGCATGGGCCTGCTGCCCTGGTTCAGGGAGTACGAGCGCATCATCGTGATCGACATCATCGACACCAAGAACCCCGCCATCCCCGCGGGCAGCGTCTTTGTGCTCACCCCCGAGGAGATGGCCGAAAACGTGGTCCTGCACTCGCTGCACGACCTCAAGCTCGTCGACGTGGTCAACAACTGCGCCCTGGCCGGGCACACGGCAGACGTCAGCTGCATCTGCGTGCAGGCCAAGGACTACGAGCCCCAGGACTTCTGCATCGACATCACCCCGGAGCTCAAAGCCGCCATCCCCCTGGTGATGGGCGCCCTCATGGAGCAGCTGGAGGCCTAGGGGCTGTGGGCCCGGCACCCGGCAATCACGCAATCGAAGGGTGCAGTATGCGCTGCACATAGTAAACCGGCTGTTTACGTGAAAGCGCGTGGCACCCTGCTTTTCCCGGCTGTGCGCAAGGGATCTCAACCGAAGCCTCGGAAAAGTATGAAGAAGGCGCTGCGCGCGATCGTCGCGGCCGTCGTCGCCCTGGCCCTGGTCATGGGCGTTGCAGGCTGCGCACCCACGCAGAAGGCCGGTGACAAGGTCCAGATCACCATGTGCCTGTGGGACAAGTCCATGACCAAGAAGCTCACGCCGTGGCTCGAGCAGAAGTTCCCCGAGTACGACTTCACCTTCTTGGTGGGCTACAACACCATGGACTACTACAAGCACCTCGACGAGATCGCCGAGCTGCCGGACATCCTCACCTGCCGCCGCTTCTCGATCAACGACGCAGCCAAGCTCTCCGGCAAGCTGCTCGACCTGAGCGAGACCAACCTGGCGGGCAGCTTCTACGGCAGCTACCTCACCACCAGCGGCAAGACCGGCTACCTCGACCTCATCCTCATGGACATCCAGATGCCCGTGATGAACGGCTACGAGGCCACGCGCAAGATCCGCGCGCTGGAAGACCTGCGCAAGGCGAGCATCCCCATCCTGGCCATGACGGCCAACGCCTTCGACGAGGACCGTATGGCCGCCGCCGAATGCGGCATGAACGGCTTCCTCTCCAAACCCGTCGTCATCAGCGAGGTGCTCCTCGAGCTGCAGCGCGTCTTCTGCGACGGAGTTGGCGCGCGGGGGGGGGTGCTTCGAAAGTAGGCCGCCCCGCTCGCTAGAGCG
>SFLO01000239.1 GCA_004553405.1 Coriobacteriaceae bacterium | reverse complement strand
TGAAGCCGCCATGTAGCCCCAGCCTATGGCCGCGGCGCCCAAGGCGGGCACCAGGTTGCCCCAGCCCATGAGGGCGGCGCTGAAGAAGACCATGACCAGGTCGACTTCGCAGAAGGGCACGCGGTCGACGCCCCTGCGCCACATGAGCAGCGACGCCACGAGCATCATGACCAGTGCTGCCAGCACGCCCAGCACCACGGGCACCACGGTCATCGAGAAGATGTTTCCCATGACCAGCGAATAGACGCGCAGCGCAACACCGGCGATCAGCAGCAGCAGCGTGATGATGCCGGTGAGGAGGATGTATTTCTTGGAGCCCAGGAAGCTCACCTCTCCCTGGAGCTGGCGCGCTGCCTTGTCGCGCTGCTCCTGGTGCCAGGCCTCGCGCCTGCGCTCCTCCTCCGTCTTGCCATCTTCGTCGACCACCTGGGCCTCGACGTCGATGGGGGAGTCGTCCTGCGGCACCTGCCCAAAGGGACCGGCGCCTGCGCCCTGCCCGGGCCTGCTGCCGGCAAAGCTCTCCGCAGCTGCCTGCCCGAGGATGCGGATGAGTATGTTCATCATGGGGTTGTAGTACATCGAGTGCCCAGCTCCTTGACAGTCGGCTCTTTTCCCCGATTTTCACCGCAAGCCCCCGCAACGTCAAGCGCAGCGGGGGCTCGGTTAGCAGGCTGAATACTTGCCCGTCAAAGGCAGCGCCTAGGCCTCGATCTCCTTGATGAGGTTGACCATCTCGATGGCGCCGCAGGCGCACTCGTAGCCTTTGTTGCCCGCCTTCGAACCCGCGCGCTCGATGGCCTGCTCGATGGTGTCGCAGGTGAGCACGCCGTTGAGCACGGGAATGCCGCTCTCCATGCCCACCGCGGCCACGCCCTTGGCGCATTCGTTGCAGACGATGTCGTAGTGGCTGGTGGCGCCGCGGATGACCGCGCCGAGGCAGATGACGGCGTCGTAGCGGCCGGTGCCGGCCATCTTCTTGGCGATCAGCGGAATCTCGAACGCGCCCGGCACCCACGCGATGTCGATGTCGTCTTCGCTCACATCGTGGCGCACCAGGCCGTCGACGGCACCTCCCACCAGCTTGTTCACGATGATCTCGTTGAAGCGGGCCGCTACGATACCCACCTTCACGCCCTTGCTTACAACCTTGCCCTCGAGCTTCCTCATTGTTCTCATCCTTTCTATAGGGGGCTGTGCCCCGCTGCTTCCTCATGTGCGCGCGGGCGCTGTCCGCACCGCGCCAAAACGGGTTTTACGCTGCTAGTCGATGTCGAGCAGGTGGCCCATCTTCTCCTTCTTGGTCTTCAAGTAGCCGTGGTCGTGAGCAGTCTCCGGCACCTGGATGGGGACGCGCTCGCAGATCTGCAGCCCAAAGTCCTCCAGCTGGTAGATCTTGTCCGGGTTGTTGGTGAGCAGGCGCATGGTCCTCACACCCAGCGCACGCAGTATCTGGGCGCCGATGTAGTACTCGCGCTGGTCGCCTTCGAAGCCCAGGGCCAGGTTGGCCTCGAGCGTGTCCAAGCCGCGGTCTTGCAGCTCGTAGGCGCGCAGCTTGTTCACCAGGCCGATCCCGCGGCCCTCCTGGCGCATGTAGAGCACCACGCCGCGCCCCTCCTCCTCGACCTGCTGCATGGCCGCCGCCAGCTGCTGGCCGCAGTCGCAGCGCTGCGAGCCGAAGGCGTCGCCGGTGAGACACTCGCTGTGCACGCGCACCAAGACGTCGCGCCCGTCGCCGATATCTCCCTTCACCAGCGCCACATGGTGCTCGCCGTTGAGCTTGTTGACGAAGGGCTTGGCGCGAAAGTCCCCGTAGCGGGTGGGCATGGCGCAGTCAGCCACCTGCTCCACGAGGATCTCTGTGCGCTTGCGGTAGGCCTGCAGCTGCTTGATGCTGATGAGCTTGAGGCCCAGCTTAGCGGCCAGCTCCTTGAGTTCTGCCGTGCGCATCATGGTGCCGTCGTCTTTCATGATCTCGCAGCACAGGCCGCATTCCCTGAGGCCCGCCAGGCGGCAGAGGTCGACGGTCGCCTCGGTGTGGCCGTTGCGCTCGAGCACGCCGCCGGGCTTGGC
>SFLO01000238.1 GCA_004553405.1 Coriobacteriaceae bacterium | reverse complement strand
GCCAACGTCCCGCAGATCATCAACAAGGGCTGGGAATGGTTCGCCTCCATGGGCAAGGAGAAGAGCAAGGGCACCAAGGTCTTCGCCCTGGGCGGCAAGATCAACAACACCGGCCTGGTGGAGGTGCCCATGGGCACCACCCTGCGCGAGATCATCTACGACATCGGCGGCGGCTGCCCCAACGGCAAGAAATTCAAGGCTGCGCAGACCGGCGGCCCCTCCGGCGGCTGCATCCCGGCCAGCCAGCTGGACATCAAGATCGACTATGACAACCTGATCGCCATCGGCTCCATGATGGGCTCCGGCGGCATGATCGTCATGGACGAGGACAACTGCATGGTCGACATCGCCCGCTTCTTCCTCGACTTCACGGTCGACGAGTCCTGCGGCAAGTGCGCGCCGTGCCGCATCGGCACCAAGCGCATGCTCGAGATCCTCGAGCGCATCGTCGAGGGCAAGGGCGAGGATGGCGATATCGAGAAGCTGGAGAACCTGGCCAACGCCATCAAGGCCACCGCGCTGTGCGGCCTGGGGCAGACCGCGCCCAACCCGGTGCTCTCCACGCTCAAGTACTTCCGCCACGAGTATGAGGCGCACATCTACGAGAAGCGCTGCCCGGCGGGCCACTGCAAGAAGCTGCTCACCTACAAGATCGATCCGGCGAAGTGCAAGGGCTGCACGCTCTGCGCGCGCAACTGCCCGGCGGGCTGCATCAGCGGCAAGGTCCGGGAGCCGCATCTGATCGACACGACCAAGTGCCTCAAGTGCGGCGCCTGCATGGACAAGTGCAAGTTCGGCGCGATTAGCCGCAGCTGAGTCGGAAGGAGCGAGAGATAATCATGGCAATGGTGAATGTAACGATTGACGGCGTCGCGGTGCAGGTGCCCGCCGGCACCACTGTGCTGGAGGCCGCCCATCAGGCGAACATCCATATCCCGACCCTCTGCCACCTCAAGGACATCAACGCCATCGGCGCGTGCCGCATGTGCGTGGTGGATATCGGCGCGCGCGCGCTGGCCGCCGCCTGCGTGATGCCGGTGTCCGAGGGCATGGTCGTCAAGACCAATACCCCGAACGTCCGCGCGGCGCGCAAGGCCGTGCTGGAGCTGATCCTCTCCAACCACGAGCGCAAGTGCCTCTCCTGCGTGCGCAGCCAGACCTGCGAATTGCAGACGCTGGCCAGGGAGCTGGGCGCGGATGAGACCAAATACCAGGGCGCGAACATCGAGTATCCGCTGGACATGCTCTCCCCGTCCATCGTGCGCGACCCCAACAAGTGCATCCTGTGCCGCCGCTGCGTGGCGGCCTGCCGCAACGTGCAGGGCATCGGCGCCATCGGCGCGATCAACCGCGGCTTCAAGACGGTGATCTCCCCGGCCTTCGAAAAGAAGCTGGGCGAGACCGACTGCATCAACTGCGGCCAGTGCATCAACGTCTGCCCGGTCGGCGCGCTGCGCGAGAAGGACGACACCGACCGCGTGTGGGACGCCATCTCCGATCCGGAGAAGTTCGTCGTGGTGCAGCCGGCTCCGGCCGTGCGCGTGGCGCTGGGCGAGGAATTCGGCCTGCCCATGGGCACCCGCGTCACCGGCAAGATGTCCCAGGCGCTGCGCCGCCTCGGCTTTGACAAGGTGTTTGACACCGACTTCGGCGCCGACCTCACCATCATGGAGGAGGCCGCCGAGCTGATCTCCCGCATCAAGAACGGCGGCGTGCTGCCGATGTTCACCTCCTGCTCGCCGGGCTGGATCAAGTACGTCGAGCACAATTTCCCGGAGCTGATCCCGAATCTGTCCTCCTGCAAGTCTCCCATGGAGATGGAGGGCGCGATCATCAAGAGCTACTACGCCGAGAAGGCCGGCATCGACCCGCGCAGCATCGTGGTCGTCGGCGTGATGCCGTGCACGGCCAAGAAGTTTGAGACCGCCCGCCCGGAGATGGAGGTCGATGCGCTGCGCTCTGTGGACATCACCATCACCACCCGCGAGCTGGCGCGCATGATCCGCGACGCCCGCATCGACTTCGCCAGCCTGCCCGACGAGGAGTGCTTCGTCGAGCTGGTGGCCGAGTCCACCG
>SFLO01000237.1 GCA_004553405.1 Coriobacteriaceae bacterium | reverse complement strand
CATGCGCATAGGCTCCGGCGAGCTCCAGCGCGTGCGCGAGGCGACGCATACGGCCATGGCCCTGGCGTGCCTGCTGGGCGTGGGCCTCGGTGTCCTGGGGCTTGCCATCTCGAATCCGGTGCTCAACCTCATCGGCGTACCTGCTGACGTACGCCCAGACGCCCTCGTCTACCTGCGCATCTACTGCGCGGCGCTGCCCTTCCTCACCGTCTACAACTTCGCGGCGGCGCTTTTGCGCGCCCACGGCGACACCACCCGCCCGCTCTATGCCCTGCTGCTGGCCACCGTGCTCAACATCGCCTTGAACCTGCTCTTCGCCAAGTACCTCCTCTGGGGCACGGCGGGCATCGCGCTGGCCACGCTCATCGCCTGCGCCGCCAGCTGTGCGCTTTGCGTGTTCTTCCTCATGCGCGAGGAGGAACCCTATCGCTTGGAGCTGCGCGCGCTGCGCATTCGCACCAGCCCCCTCAAGGACATCCTGGTCATCGGCCTGCCCACGGGAATCCAGGGCAGCGTGTTCTCGCTTTCGAACACGGTGGTCCAGGCGGCTATCAACGGCTACGGCTCGGCTGCGATCGCGGGCTCGGCTGCAACACTCAACTACGAGTACTACACCTTCTTCGCCGTCAACGCCTTCACGCAGGCTGCCATCACCTTCACCAGCCAAAACTACGCAGCCGGCAAGCACGATCGCTGCAGGCGCATCTTCAAGCTGGCGCTGCTTTTCGGCTTTGTAAGCTCGCTGGCCACCTCGCTCATCTTCACAGCGCTGGGAGAAACGGGTCTGAGCGTCTTCACCACAGACCCCGACGCCTTGCGCTATGCCGTGGTGCGCCTCTTCATCGTGGAGCTGCCCTGCTTCCTCGTGACCTTCTACGAGATCCCTGGCGGGGCCCTGCGCGGCATGGGGTGCTCTACCGCACCTGCCGTGGTCACGGTCTTGGGCTCGGTGGTGCTGCGCGTCATCTTCGTTGCGTTGATCTACCCGCTCAACCCCAGCTACGAATTCCTCATGGCGGTCTACCCTATATCCTGGCTCTTCATGATCGCCTGCATGAGCGCCCTCTACGCCGTGATGCGCACCCGCAAGCTCTGCAGCTGACGGCAACGCCGCATCGCGAGCAGGGCGCTCGCATGCACGGGTGCGGACCTTTGGGATTAGGAGCTCAGCAGGCCGGCGAGCTCGTCGACGAGCTGGTCGAAGAGCTGCAGGGCGCTTGTGACGGGAGCAGGCGTTGCCATGTCCACGCCCGCGATGCGCAGCAGCTCGAGCGGGGTGGCAGAGCTGCCGCCGCTCAAGAAGCGCTTGTAGTCTGCAACGGCAGGCGCTCCCTCCTCCAGGATGCGCTTTGACAGCGCGATGGCCGCGGCGTAGCCGGTGGCGTACTGGTAGACGTAGTAGCGATAGTAGAAGTGGGGGATGCGGCTCCACTCCAGGGCGATCTGCTCGTCTACCACCACGTCCTCGCCAAAGTAGTCGCGGTTGAGCTGGGCGTACATCTCGCAGAGGGCGTCTGCCGTGATGCCCGCGCCCGTGGCCGCCAGCTCGTTCACCTTGAGCTCGAACTCCGCGAACATGGTCTGGCGGTAGAGCGTGCTGCGGAACTGCTCCGCAAAGTGGTTGAGCAGGTAGGCCTTCTCCTCGGTGCTTGCGGCGTGCTCGAGCAGGTAGCGCATGAGCAGGGCCTCGTTGCAGGTGGAGGCGACCTCGGCCACGAAGATGACGTAGTCCGCATAGCGCGAGGGCTGGTTGGCGCAGCTCAGGTAGGTGTGGATGCTGTGGCCCATCTCGTGCACAAGGGTGAAGACGTCATCGAGCTCGCCTTGGAAGTTCATGAGGATGACGGGGTGCATGCCGTAGCCGCCTGCGCTGTAGGCGCCGCTGCGCTTGCCCGGGGTCTCGTAGACGTCCACCCAGCGCTGGCTCAGGCCCTTGCGCACGATGGCGAGGTAGTCCTCGCCCAGGGGTGCGAGTGCCTTGAGGATGAGCTCGCAGGCCTCTTCGTAGGTAAAGTGCATCTCGACGCCGGCCACCATGGGCACGTAGAGTTCGTAGAAGCGCAGCTCGTCGAGCCCCA
>SFLO01000236.1 GCA_004553405.1 Coriobacteriaceae bacterium | reverse complement strand
GCTCGAAGCTTCAGGCAACACAGGGGAGAGGCGGCTCTTTGGGGCCGCCTCTTCTGCATCCAGGACTATGATGGTGCACGCAAGACCAAATCTGCGCTGAAGGAGGCACCCATGGCCGCACCCATCCTGTACTACTGGGGTCCCTGCCCCACCTGCTCTCTCGTGACCGCCTTTGCCGAGGAGAAGGGCATCGAGCTCGACAAGCGCGACGTCGAGCAGCAGGCTCCCTACGACGAGCTCTGCGCCCTGGGCGGAGACGCCAACAAGATCCCCTACATCCACCACGACGGTCAGCTCGTCCAGGGCGTCAAGGCCTGCAACGCGCTCCTCGCCGCCCTGTAGGGACAGCTTGAAAGAAACAGAAGGGGAGGCGGCTCGCTGGAGCCGCCTCCCCTTTGCATTGCGGGGTTGTGCTGTGAGGCTTACTCGGTGAAGTAGCCCACGCCGCCCTCGATGAGGGGCTGGAAGTTCTCGCCCGGCACGTTGACGTAGAGGCCGTTGGCGGAGCGCTCCGTGTGGCCCATCTTGCCCATGACGCGCCCGTCTGGGCTGGTGATGCCCTCGATGGCCAGCAGGGCGCCGTTGGGGTTGACGCTCAGGTCCATGCTGGGCACGCCGGCCTCGTCCACGTACTGGGTGGCGATCTGGCCCTTGGCCTTCAGCTCGGCCAGGAGCTCCTGGCTGGCCACGAAGCGGCCCTCGCCGTGGCTGATGGCGACGTTGTGGATGTCTCCCACCTGGCAGCGGCTGAGCCACGGGCTGAGGTTGGATGCCACGCGGGTGCGGACCAGGCGGCTCTGGTGGCGGCCGATGTTGTTGAAGGTGAGGGTGGCGCACTCAGGCGTCATGGGGACGATGTCGCCATAGGGCACCAGGCCCAGCTTGACCAGCGCCTGGAAGCCGTTGCAGATGCCCAGCATCAGGCCGTCGCGGTTGTTGAGCAGGTCGCGAACAGCCTCTGTGACGGCAGGGTTGCGGAAGAAGGCGGTGATGAACTTGGCGGAGCCGTCGGGCTCGTCGCCGCCAGAGAAGCCGCCGGGGATCATGACGATCTGGGAGTTGTTGATGGCCTTGACCAGGGCCTCGACGCTTTCTGCGACGGCGTTGGGCGTGAGGTTGTTGATCACGAGGGTTTCAGCCTGCGCGCCGGCGCGGCGGAAGGCGCGCGCGGAGTCGAACTCGCAGTTGTTGCCGGGGAAGACCGGGATGATCACGCGCGGCTTGGCCAGGGTGGTGGAGAAGGTCAGGGGCACGTGGGACTCGTCCGTGATGGCCTCGACTTCCTCGCCCTTGCCGCGGTAGGGGAAGACAGGCTCCATCTTGGCCTCCCAGGCCTCCTGCAGCTGGGCCAGGCTGATGGTCTCGCCGCAGGCCTCGAGCACGTAGGCTGCGGTGGTGGTGCCGATGCGGGTGACAGAGACGAACTCGCCGCCGTCGATCTCGATGTCTTCGCCGAGCTCGACCACAAAGCTGCCGTATGCGGGCTGGAAGAGCTGCTCGGCGCTCGCGATGCCGTCGAGCTGGGCGCCGATGCCGTTGCCCACGCACATCTTGAAGATGGCCTCTGCGTCGGATCCGTAGCCGCAGGCGCTCACGGAGAGGGCGGCGCCGTCACCGATGAGCTCCTCGACCAGCGCCAGGGCGTCGTTCATGCCCTGGGCGGTGGGGATGAGGCCCTGTGCCGGGTAGGCGGGCTGGATGCAGACGATGGGGGAGCCGACCTTCTTGAACTCCGGGCTGGTGACGCGCTCGATGGTGCCCACGGCGGTGGCAAAGCTCACCAGGGTGGGGGGCACGTCGAGGTCCTCGAAGGAGCCGGACATGGAGTCCTTGCCGCCGATGGAGCCCACGCCCAGGTCGACCTGCGCCATGAGGGCGCCCAGCAGCGATCCTGCGGGCTTGCCCCAGCGCTCGGGGACGTCCTTCAGCTTGCCGAAGTACTCCTGGAAAGTGAGGTAGGTGTTCTCCATCTGGAAGCCGGCGGCCACCAGGCGGCTGACGCTTTCCACAACGGCGAGGTAGGCGCCGGTGTACTGGTCTGCCTCGGAGAGGTAGGGGTTGAAGCCCCAGGCCATGCCGG
>SFLO01000235.1 GCA_004553405.1 Coriobacteriaceae bacterium | reverse complement strand
CGGGATGCTTGCCAGCCCGCCGGGGCCCGTCCCCACCATGGCGCGCATGAGGAAGGTCTCCGTGCGGTCGTCGAGGGTGTGCGCCGTGAGGACGAGCCCTTGCTCGAGGGGAAGCCCGCAGCGTGCGCACCAGCGCTCGAGGGCGCTGGACGCCGCTGCATAGCGCAGCTCGCGGGCAGCAGCCTCCATACCCGCCGCACCGGCCTCCATGCGCGCGGCCACGTCGACGCGACGCAGCTCGCAGGGAATGCCCAGGCGGCTGCACAACTGCTCCACGAAGGCCTGGTCCGCCTCGGAGTCCTCACCACGCAGCTGGTGGTTGACATGCAGGCACAGGGGCAGGGGCCGGCAGGCCGCAGGGAGGCTGACCGTCAGCATGTCCAGCAGGCGGCGCCCCACCGGGCCTGCGGGCTGCCCACCGCGCGCCGCCAGGGCGCACAGCTCCAAGAGGGCAGTGGAATCCGAGCCCCCGGAGACCATGACGATGAGAGCTGCGCTGGCCATGGCCCGCTTGCCTAGCCAGCGTCCTTGCTGCGCAAGGGCATGTGGGCGATGACGTCGGCGTCGAGCCCGCACAACAATCCTTCGGCGAAGAGGTCCACAGCGCAGCTGGCGATCATGGTGGCGTTGTCCGTGCAGGCATGGGCGTCTGGCATCACGACCCTCACGCCGCGGCGGCCCAGGTGGTCGCTGAGGGCGGCGCGCAAGGCGGGATTGCTCGCCACCCCGCCGCCCATGCACAGGGTACGGCAGCCCGTCTCCTTGCAGGCCTGCCACGCCTTGTGCACCTGTACGTCCACAACCGCGGCCTGGAAGCTCGCGGCAAGGTCCGGGATGTCAACCGGCTCGCCGGCGGCGTTCTTCTTGTTGATGTAGGTGACCACGGCGGTCTTGAGCCCGCTGAGCGAGAACCTGAGGTCACCGCTGTGCATCATCGCGCGCGGGAAGTCGATGGCACGGGGGTCTCCCTGCGCGGCGAAGCGGCTGATGATGGGGCCGCCGGGGTAGCCCAGCCCGAGGGCCTTCGCCACCTTGTCGAAGGCCTCGCCCACGGCGTCGTCAAGCGTCGAGCCCAAGACCTCGTAGTCGCCCCAGTCGCGCACGTGCACGAGCATGGTGTGCCCCCCGCTCACGAGCAAGGCGATGAAGGGGGCCTCGAGGTCCGGCGCCACGTAGCGGTTGGCGTAGAGGTGGCCTTCGAGGTGGTTGACGCCGATGAGCGGCAGCTCCGTGGCAAAGCACAGCCCCTTGGCGAAGGCCAGGCCCACTACCAGGGCACCCACGAGCCCGGGGCCCTGGGTCACCGCGACGGCGGAGAGGTCTGCCCAGCGGGCGCCGGCCTGCTCCATGGCGTCCATGACCGTGGGGACGATGGCTTCGGTGTGCTTGCGCGAGGCGATCTCGGGCACGACGCCGCCAAAGCGGCTGTGGAAGTCGATCTGGCTGGCAACCTGGTCTGCGAGTATGCGCCGGGAGCCGTCGACGACCGCCGCAGCGGTCTCGTCGCAGGAGCTCTCGATGGCGAGGACGAGCGGGCGCGGGGCAGCAGCGCAGGCCCCCGGGCCGGCCTTGGGGCCACCACCCGTCTCCATGGGCTTGCTCGCGGGCTCAGCGCTGGCATAGCTGCAGCTCAGGGGCAGGGCGCCACGCATGATGAGGGCGTCGGCGCGGTCGTGGTAGTAGCGGGGGCGCACTCCCACGTCCTCGAGGCCCAGGGCGTGGTAGAGGGCGATGGCGGGCTCGTTGTCCGTGCGCACCTCGAGGGTGACGGTCTCTGCGGCCAGCGCGAGGGCGTCTGTCGCCACACGCTCGAGCAGGCGCTGGGCGATGCCCTGCCTGCGCTGCGCCGGGTCGACGCACACGTTGAAGATGCACAGCTCGCCATCGACCACCTGGCCGCCGGCGCAGCCCACCAGGGCACCGTCCTTGCGGGCGACCCACCAGCTGCGGTCCGTGCGCCCGATCTCGTCGGCGAGCTTGCCGCTCGTCCAGGCGTCGGCGGGCATGGCGCGGCGCTGCAGCTCGACGGCTGCGTCTACGGCTTCCTGAATCGCCGCACCGGAGAGCGTCGTGTCGGTGG
>SFLO01000234.1 GCA_004553405.1 Coriobacteriaceae bacterium | reverse complement strand
GTCATCGGCTATGTGAAGGACGGCAAGCTCATCAACCTCGAGGGTGCGACGGACAGCCCGATCAATCGCGGTGCGCTCTGCAGCAAGGGACTCGGCTACGCGACGATCCCGAACTCGAAAGAGCGCGCGACGAAGCCATTGTACCGCGCGCCGGGCAGTGACCACTGGGAGGAGATCAGCTGGGATCAGGCGCTCGACGAGATAGCCGCCAAGCTCCTTGAGCTGCGCGACAAGTACGGCCTGGAGTCGCTGGCCATGAGGGACGTGGTGGCCTCTGTGCCGCCCTCGCAGGGCCTGGGTGCCGTGCTGTCCTCGCGCTTCATGGGCCTGTGGGGTGCCACGGACCCCGTCCAGGGCTACGGCCTTGACAACGGCCCCTTCTACGCCGCCTTCTACGACATGGGCGACTTCTACAAGTACATGACCACCGACCCGGCCAACTTCGACAGCTCCGACCTCATCATCGTGTGGGGCGCAAACCCCATCGAGAACCAGCAGCGCATCGCCAAGCACCTGGTTGAGGCGCGCTGCAACGGCGCCAAGATCATCGACATCGGCCTGCTCTTCGACGGCACCGCCGGCTTTGCGGACGAGTTCATCCCTGTCAAGCCCGGCAGTGACCCGGCGCTCTCGCTCACTATGGCCAACCTCATCGTGCAAAACGGCTGGTACAAGGAGGACTTCCTCCTGAAGTACACCGTGGCGCCGTTCCTCGTGCGCGATGACGACGGCATGTTCCTGCGCGACGACGAGGGCAACTACCTCGTGTGGGACGCGGCCGCCAACGAGCCCGTGGCCATGGTGCAGGGCGTGCAGGAGGCGATCATCGACACCATGGAGCTCGAGGGCTCCCATGTGGTGGGCGGCGTGCCCTGCAAGACGGCCTTCGCCTGCCTGCGCGAGCATCTGGCGGGCTACACCCCGCAGTGGCAGGAGGAGATCACCGGCGTCTCCGCCGCGGTGGTCGAGCGTCTCACTGCCGAGTACGTGGCCGCCCCCAACGCTTACATCTTCGGCGCGCTGGGCCTGCGCTACCAAAACCAGGGCGAGAGCTACCGCTCCTTCTATCTGCTGGGCATGCTCACCGGCAACCTGGGCCGCCCCGGCGCCGGCGTCACCTCCGAGATGCTGCCGGCGGGCTTCCCGCTCATCTTCAACGACCGCCCCATCACCATGCCACTGGGCCGCGAGGGCTACAAGGGCAAGATGGTTCGCCAGAACGAGTTCATCAACCAGTGTAAGACGCAGCAGCCCTACCCCATCAAGGCTTTCTGGGTGGTGGCAGGCAACCCCGTCCACAACTGCCCCAACCGCGGGCTGTGGCTCGACGAGATCTTCCCCCAGATGGAGCTCATCGTCGACGTCGACATCTGGATGACGGACACGGGCCAGTACGCCGACTACGTCCTGCCCGACTGCATGCCCTTCGAGCGCTATGAGCTAGTGGCCAGCGCCGCCTACAACCACATCGTGCTGCAGGAGCCCGCCATCGAGCCCCAGGGCGAGGCCAAGGACCCGACCTTCCTCTACAGCGAGCTGGCCAAGCGCGTGGGCCTGGGCGAGTACTTCGACAAGACCGCCGAGGAGTGGATCGAGGTGCGCATCCAGTCGCAGTGGCCGATGATCGCCGGTATCCAGCCGCCGCTGACCTACGAGCGTCTGAAGAAGGAGAAGCTGGTCCGCGCCGCCACGCCGCCCGTCAACTGGGATCCCTTCATGGGGATGAAGTTCACCCCACGCCGGCGAGCCTTGCAGACGGCTCTGCCAAGGGCAAGTACCACTTCTTCAGCGGCCGCCAGCGCTTCTTCATGCAGAGCATGTTCACCGACGACCCCGTGATGGCAGATCTCAGCGGCGGTTACCCCACGGGCCGCATGAACCCGGCGGACGCCGAGGCCGAGGGCATCATCGACGGCGACAAGGTCGAGATCTACAACGAGCGCGGCCACGTGACCATCGAGATGAAGCTCGACCAGCAGATCCCGCCTGGCACCGTGCAGTGCTGGTTCGGGTGGAGGCACGACGCCTTCGAGGACGGCATGTACTCCGAGCTCATCCCCGCCTTGGGCAGCGACTACACGCTCGACGACCGCTCGCGCAAGTGGGACGCCGACGTGCGCGCCATTGGCGGCTTCCAGCCGGGCTTTGGCACCGGCGGCATCGGCGGCATGGCTGGATCCTGGGACACCATCTGGGACTGCGCCTGCGACATCCGCAAGGTCGAGGAATAGGAGGGGGCTGCCATGACTGAGAAGACGATCCTGGTCAACCTGCAGCGCTGCACCGGCTGCTGGACCTGCTCGCTCGCCTGCAAGGTGGGCAACAAGCTGCCCGACGACGAGTTCTGGCTCACCGTGCGCACCCAGGGCAGCGGCGAGGGCATCGACCGCCCCGCCGGCGTGTGGCCCAATCTGCGCATGAGCTGGACGCCCGTGTGGTCGCCCAAGTGCGTGCGCTGCCCCAGCCGCCTGGCCGAAGGCGAGCAGCCCTATTGCGTGTACAGCTGCCCCAACGGCGCGCTGAGCATCGGCGAGCTGGCCGCCCAGCGCGAGGCCGAGCTGCGCGAGAAGGGCTTCCGCATCTTCAAGCTGCCCGCCTGGGAGGGCTCGGCTGAAGACGTGGTCTACGCGTCGAAGGGCTAGGGCCAAGGGCTAGGGCCAAGGGCATGCCCTGCTGTCGGATTTCTGCTCTGCTGGGCAGGGTCCGCGCAGCAGGGCATGCCTGCCTCAGGCGGCGGTCAGCCGCTAGGAGACGATGTTGACGGGCTGCTCGCCGGCGGCCACGCGCGCGGCGTTCTCCCACACGGTGCGGTGCGCGCGCTTGAACATGCCCTGGGTCACGCCGCCGATGTGTGGCGAGAGCACCAGGCGCCTCGACGCGGCCTCGCTCAGGTTCAGCAGCGGGTTGCCGGGCTCGACGGGCTCCGGCGCGATGGTGTCCAAGCCGGCCATCCCGATCGCCCCGCGCTCCAGCGCCTCGGCCAGCGCGCCGTTGTCGACGATCTCGCCGCGCGCCGTGTTGATGAGGATGGCGTCGCCCTTCATGCGCGCGAGGAACGCGGCGTCCACCATCCCCGCGGTGGCGGGGGTGACGGGAACATGCAGGCTCACGATGTCGCAGCTGGCGGCGATGTCGTCGATGCTCGCCCAGCTCGCGCCCAGCTCGGCCTCGCGCTCGGCAGTGAGGGGCGTGCGCTTGTTGTAGAGCATCTCGCAGCCCCAACCGGCCAGGCGCGCGGCGCAGGCCTGCGCGATGGCGCCAAAGCCGATGAAGCCCACGCGGCAGTCGCCCAGCTCGCGTATTCCCTCGACCATCATGCGCTCCTTGGTCTGGATCTGCACCCCTGCCCGCACCGCGGCGTCGGCCTGCACGGCGTCGCGCAGGCAGGCCAGCATCAGCAGCACGGTCTGCTCGGCCACGGCCCCCGCGTTGGCGCCGGCGTTGTTGCAGACCAGCACGCCATGCTCGCGCGCGGCGTCGACGTCGATGGCGTTGAAGGCCACGCCCTCCGAGTGGATGAGCTTGAGCTGGGGCATGCCCGCGATGAGCTGCGCGCTCACGGGGCTGATGGCGTCTGCCATGATGAAGTCGGCGTCTGCGGCGCGCGCCAGGATCTCGTCGTCCGCCGTGCCGCGCGGCACCACCACCAGCTCCGTCTGCTGGACGAAGGGCAGATCCGGCAGGTAGGTACGGGTCCTGGCCTCGTCCCCGATCACAAGCATCTTCATCGCATCATCCTCGCTCTCTCGCACCCACAGGCAACCATCGCTATTCCCCGCAAGCATACAACGCAGCGCTCCTTGCCTTTGCCCAGGATT
>SFLO01000012.1 GCA_004553405.1 Coriobacteriaceae bacterium | reverse complement strand
CGAGGGCCGCGGCACCGTCATCGACATGGCGAGCCGTGCCAGCCGCGAGGTGCACATCCCCTATGCTGTGGGCGGTGGCTTCAAGACCGTGGCTGACATGCGCACCATGATTGCCGCGGGAGCAGACAAGGTCTCGCTCAACAGCGCGGCCCTGCGCGACCCCAGCCTGATCACCGCCGGCAGCCTGGCCTTTGGCAGCCAGGCGGTGCTGGTGGCCATCGACGCCAAGCAGGTGCCGGGCAACCCCAACAAGTGGACGGCCTACGTGCGCGGCGGCCGCGAGGACACGGGTGTTGACGCCGTGGAGTGGGCCGTGGAGGCAGCCAAGCGCGGTGCGGGAGAGATCCTGCTCACCAGCATGGACTGCGACGGCAGCAAGGACGGCTTCGACATCCCCCTCACCCGCGCCGTTGCGCGCGCGGTGGACATCCCCGTCATCGCCAGCGGCGGCGTGGGCAAGCTCGAGCACTTTGCCGAGGGCATCATCGACGGCGAGGCAGACGCCGTGCTGGCCGCCAGCGTCTTCCACTTCGGCGAGCTGAGCGTGCGCCAGGTGAAGGAGTACATGGCCGCTCAGGGCATCCCCGTCAGGTTGTAAGGCGGCAAGGCCCTGCCCGGTTCGCATGCGGGCCCGGCGCAAGTGCGAGCTAACAAAGATTGGAATTCGCATGAACCTCAAGTTCAACGAGCAGGGACTGATTCCCTGCGTAGTGCAAGAGCATGCCACCGGCGACGTCTTGATGGTGGCTTGGATGAACGAGGAGAGCCTCGAGCTCACCCGCAGCACCGGCACCACCTGGTTTTGGAGCCGCAGCCGCCAGGAGCTGTGGAACAAGGGCGCAACCAGCGGCAACATCCAGCACGTGCGCGAGCTCTACTACGACTGCGACGAGGACTGCCTGCTGTGCAGGGTCGACCCCGCCGGCCCCGCCTGCCACACCGGCGCCCACTCCTGCTTCTACCGTCAGATCCCGCTGGGCTAGCCGGCGAGTGCCGAGGGGACGGGGCCTCCCCGGGCGAACAGTGCTCCGCACCCGAGCCCTCACTCCGGCACCGCAGCTGCGGAACTCGCTCGCTTCGCTCGCTCAGACAGTCCTCGCTCCCGCGGTGCCTGCGTTCGGGCTCTTCTCCGCAGTGTTCGCCCGGGGAGGCCCCGTCCCCTCAGCACGCAGTGTGGGTTACGAAGGCTCTACTTCGGCCAGGTGCCTGCAAACTCCTTGGCCACCTGCAAGAACTCCTCGACGGCAGGGGAGGTTTCAGGTGCAGGCAGGGTTGCCGCGCCAAACTCCACAAAGCGCTGGGGCGTGAGCGGCCTCACCTCGACGTTACCCTGCCAGGTCTCGGCGATGCCGTTGCAGTACAGCGTCATGCCCAGGCCCGCGCTCACCATGGAGTAGGCCGTCTGGCAGCTGCCGGTGGTGAAGCGCACGTCCGGCTCCAGCCCCTTCTGGAAGAACAGCTTGTCGAAGGTGTCGTTGTCCTCGGGGTGTATGCGGATGAAGGGCTGGCCGTCGAGCTCGGCCAGCAGCAGGCTCTGGTGCTTGAGCAGGGGGGAGCCGGCCGGTGCCCACACCACGAGCTCCTGGGTGCCCAGCGGCGTCCACTCCAGCTTGCTGTGGTCTCCGTGGAAGATGCAGATGTCGATGGCGTGGCGCTCGAGCTTGCGCAGCAGGCGGGTGTCGCTGCCTTCCACCACGTTGACTTTGACGGCGGGGAACCTGCGCTGGTACTCGCTGATCACCTGGGGCAGCCAGCGCACGGCGATGCTGTCGAGCGCGCCCACGGTGAGCGTGCCCTCGGCCAGGCCGCGGATGCGCGCACTGGTCTGCTGGGCTTTCTCGTTGAGCTTGACCATCTGCTGGAAGATGGGCAGCATGCGGCGCCCTTCTGCCGTGGGCTCGACGCCCGTGCTGCTGCGGATGAGCAGGGGGAAGCCCAGCTCGTCTTCGAGCGCGTTGATGAGGCGGATGATGCCGCTGGGGGTGTAGCCCAGCTCCTTGCCGGCACCGGAGAGGCTCTTGGTCTCGACCGCAGAAACGAAGGCGGTGTAGCGCTTGGCGTCCATGATGCTCCTTGCTGCGCGTGGTGGAGCTTTGACAAACAGTCACAGCACCCTTGATAAAACGAAACAATCAAGCTGAGCACATGGTAGCGCAAGCAGCCGCTAGTCCTATCATAAATTGTTATATTAACTATGAACTTTGGAACAGCGCGCAACCCAATGGTAGTGTTTCCCCCACATTGTTCACCTTTGGGATAAAGCGAGGAACCAATGATTTTCAAGATAGCGCTGCTGATCATCTTCGTCGCAGCAACCATCTACATCGGCTACTACAGTCGTAAGAAGGCCACCAGCGTTGACGGCTTCGTCCTCGGCGGCCGCAAGATCGGCCCCTGGATGTCGGCCTTCGCCTACGGCACCAGCTATTTCTCCGCCGTCGTGTTCATCGGCTACGCGGGCCAGTTCGGCTGGAAGTTCGGCCTGGCAGCCTTCTGGGCGGGCCTGGGCAACGTCATCATCGGCTCGCTGCTGGCTTGGTTCGTGCTCGGCCGCCGCACCCGCATCATGACCAACCACCTCGATGCCAAGACCATGCCCGAGTTCTTCGGCAAGCGCTACGGCTCCAACGCCCTGCGCATCGCCGCGGCGCTGATCATCTTCGTCTTCCTGATCCCCTACACCGCGTCTGTGTACAACGGCCTGGGCCGCCTCTTCGGCATGGCGTTTGCCATCCCCTATGAGTGGTGCGTCATCGCGATGGCCGTGGTCACCTGCATCTACGTCATCTGGGGCGGCTACAGCGCCACCGCGCTTAACGACACCGTCCAGGGCACCATCATGCTGGTCTCGATCGTCGCCGTCATCGTGTGCGTGCTCAACGGCCAGGGCGGCTTTGTCGACGCCATCAACAGCCTGGCAACCCAAAGCGACGCCACCATCCCCCACGGCACGGTACCGGGCGTATTCGCGAGTATGTTCGGCCCCGACCCGATCAACCTGCTGGGTGTTGTGATCCTCACCTCGCTGGGCACCTGGGGCCTGCCGCAGATGGTCCAGAAGTTCTACGCCATCGAGTCTGAGAGCGCCATCACCAAGGGCGCCATCATCTCCACCATCTTCGCCCTCGTCATCGCCGGCGGCTCCTACTTCCTCGGTGGCTTCGGCCGCCTGTTCAGCGGCGAGCTGGGCACCGCCACCAACGCCGCGGGCGTGCTCGTCCCGGCCAACGGCTACGACTCCATCATCCCCACCATGCTCTCCACCCTGCCCGACATCCTCATCGGCGTCATCGTGATCATGGTGCTCTCCGCCTCCATGTCCACCCTGTCCTCGCTGGTCCTGACCTCCAGCTCCACCCTCACCCTCGATTTCATCAAGCCCGTCTTCATCAAGGACATGAGCGAGAAGTCCCAGCTGGTGTGGATGCGCGGCCTGCTGGCAGTGTTCGTCGTCATCTCCGCCGGTATCGCGCTGGTGCAGTACAACAGCTCCATCACCTTCATCGCCCAGCTCATGGGCTACAGCTGGGGCGCGCTGGCCGGCTGCTTCCTGGCACCGTTCCTCTACGGCCTGTACATGAAGAAGGCCAGCAAGTACGTCACCTGGATCTGCTTTGCCTGGGGCGTGGGCCTCACCGTGGCCAACATGGCCTTTGGCTTCATCGCCAGCCCCATCAACTGCGGTGCCATCTGCATGGTCGCCAGCCTGGTGTTCTTCCCCATCCTGAGCGCGATCCTGCCCAGCGGCATCACCAAGGAGCACGTGGAGCACTGCTTCGCGGGCTACAGCAAGAAGGTCACCGTGCCCGCCACGGCGGCCCTGGGTGCCGAGGTCGAGTCGCAACTCGACGCCCCCGCGCAGGCCTAGCCCAGGCGCTCCGCGGCGAGCCAGACTCCCCGCAGCAAGCCTAGCGCCCCCATAGCAAACCTGACGCCCCCCATAGCGCATGCCGAGAGGCCCGGGAGTCCGTTCTCCCGGGCCTCTCGCTGTGCCCTGCTGCAGGGCGGGAGGGCGCAGGGGCGGGGGAGTGCGGGAACGCGGGACACCGCTTGCGGATAGCGTTGCCTCTTTGGTGCGGGTGCGGGCAGCGCAGGGCATATATTCGTGGTGTCGTAATCTCGATTAAGGAGGTACCCGCCATGGGCAGGCTCTCAGGTAAGGTTGCAATCGTCACCGGCTCCACCAGCGGCATCGGCATCGGCATCGCCAAGGTGTACGCCAAGGAGGGCGCGCAGGTCATCATCTGCGGCCGCCGCGAGGCCCGCGGCCAGGAGGTCGTCGACGAGATCACCGCAGAGGGCGGCAAGGCCTCCTACCACTTCATGGACATCACCCAGGCCGAAAGCATCGAGGCCCTGATGGCAGACACCGCCAGGGACTACGGCAAGATCGACATCCTGGTCAACAACGCCGCCAACGTGGCGCTCAAGGATGGCCGCGTCGATGAGCTCACCCTCGACATGTTCGACGCCATCGTCCAAAGCGACCTGCGCGGCACCTTCTACGCCATCAAGTGCGCGCTGCCCTACATGCTCGAGAACGGTGGCGGCTCCATCGTCAACATCGGCTCGATGGCCTCCTGCGGCGGCGACCTGGGCTCCACCGCCTACGCCTGCGCCAAGGCCGGCGTCGACATCCTCACCCAGTACACCGCCCAGCAGTACGGCAAGCAGGGCATCCGCTGCAACTGCATCCGCCCGGGCCTGATCGTCACCCCGCAGAACGAGGCCAAGGTGCCCCAGGCCCTCAAGGACATCTTCCTGGGCTCCATCATGGTCGACCGCTACGGCTGCCCCGAGGACATCGCCCACGCCGCCGTGTACTTCGGCAGCGACGAGGCCGCCTACGTCACCGGCCAGATCATCAACGTCGACGGCGGCATGAATTCCCATGCCCCCACGGTCGCCCAGTTCCGCGAGATGGGCTCTCGCACCTGGTAATCGGCATCAGTCTCTCAACAGCCAGCGCCGCTCCTGCGCACATGCGGGAGCGGCGCTTTTTCATGTGCTGGCCCTGGCGCGGGCAGCTCAAACCCTCCACTTGCGCACCAGGGGCTGCAGAGGGGCGATACTGTGAGGTTGCAGAGGAGGTGAGGAGCGTGGGCACATACAGGACAGCGCAGCTGGCGCGCATCGCGGGCGTGCATCCCAACACGGTGCGGCTCTACGAGAAGCTGGGCTTCATCCCGGTGGCGCAGCGCCAGCTCAACGGCTACCGTGTGTTCACAGAGCTGCACCTGCGGCAGATGCTGCTTGCCCGCACGGCCCTGCAGATCGAGCTGCTGCAGCGCGGCCTGCGCAAGAAGATCGTCTGCGCGGTGCGGCTGTCTGCCGCCGGCTGCTATGACGAGGCGCTCGTCTTGGCGCAGGGCTACCTCGACGGCATCGAGGCCGAGCGCCGCAATGCCGATGAAGCAGTGCGCATCGCCCAAGGCATACTCGCTCGCCCCAGCGAGGCTGCCCGGGCGCCGCTGCGCCGCGCCAAAGCTGCCCAGGAGCTGGGTCTCACCGTGGAGACCCTGCGCAACTGGGAGCGCAACGGGCTCGTCTCGTCCATGCGCGGGGAGGGCGGTTGCCGGGTCTATGCGCCCCAGGAGCTGCGCACGCTCAAGGTCATACGCGCACTGCGCTGCGCCGGCTACTCGCTCGAGGCCATACTCCGCATGCTGCAGCAGCTCTCCAGCGACCCGGGCGCCAGCATGCGCGACGCGCTTGACACCCCGCGCGAAGACGACGACATCGTGACTGTCTGCGACCGCCTCATCAGCTCGCTCGAACAGGCCCAGCGCAATGCCTGCACAGTGGTGGGCATGCTGCGGGGGCTGCGCGCGGATTACGGCAGCACGGGCGCGCTGAGCCACGAGCCCGCGTCTTCTGCCAGGAAGGGCGAGGGACTGCCCGCATAGAGCAGGGTGAGCCGGTGCATGGCCCTGGTGCAGGCAACGTAGAGCAGCTTCCTGTCGTGCTCGCTGCCGAAGGCATCCGCGCCAGCGTTTGCGACGATGACCTCATCGAATTCCAAGCCCTTGGCCATGCTGACAGAGCAGACGCTCACCCCGCCGCTGTAGCTGGTAGAGCCCGCTTCGATGAGCTGGGCCTGGCAGCGCGCGGGGAGCGCCGCGTGGATCTGGCGCGCCTCGGCCTCGGTCTTGGCGATGATGCCGAGCGAGCCGCTGCCCTCCTCGAAGGCGCTTGCCAGGGCGGCCAGCTGCGCCAGCCTGCCTTCGGCGTCTGCGCAGCGCACGATGCGCGGCTGGGCCCCATGCCGCTCCACCAGCTCGAGCTGCACCCAAGGGCAGATGCGCCGTGCGAGGGACATGATCTCGAAGGAGGAGCGGTAGCTCTTGCTCAGGGTGATGACCTGGGCGTCCGGGTACAGTGCCGTGATGTCTTCGAGGCCGTGGCTGTGACAGGGGTTGAGCGCCTGCCCGAAGTCGCCCAGCAGCGTCTTGCGGCTGGCAGGGAAGATCAGGCTCAACGCGGCGTGCTGCACGGGCGTGTAGTCCTGCATCTCGTCTACCACCAGCTGCCTCACGCTGGGGTCGCGCTGGAGCATCCCGCACGCGCCCAGCACGAGGATGAAGGGGAAGACGTCGTCCCACTCGAGCGCGCTGCGGCTGGGGGAGAGGAGCATCTCCTTCCTCCCGATGCTGCGGAAGAAGGCCTCGTAGCAGTCGAGGGCCGTTTTCGCGCTGCGCGGGTGAACGGGCAGCTGCTGCAGGTAGGCTTCGAGCTGGCGGAGGAAGCCGGCGCTCGCCTTGAAGCGGCTGCGCTCGAGCCGGGCCTCGTCGGCTTCTTCGAGCGGGTTGCAGGGCGGCTCGAAGCCGATGGCGCCGCCAAGCGCGCGGGTGGCGATCTGGACGATGTCCAGCTGGACCACCGGCTCTTCTCCCAGCTCGGGGATCACGTTCGAGATGTAGTCGGCAAAGACCTTGTTGGGGGACAGCAGGGCGACGTCGCGCGCTGTGAGCTGGCCCTTGAAGCGGTACAGCAAGAAGGCGATGCGGTGCAGCGCGATGGAGGTCTTGCCGGAGCCTGCCGCGCCCTGGATGAGCAGGGTGGGGGCGCTGTCGTTGCGGATGACCGCGTTTTGCTCGCGCTGTATGCTCGAGATGATGGAGCGCATCCTGTCTGTCGAGCTGTGCGCGAGCTCGCGCTGCAGCAGCTCGTCTTGCACGCTGTCGTCGCTTTCGATGGCGTACTCCATGACGCCGCCTGCGATCTTGAACTGGCGCTTGCAGCTGAGCGTGCCCTCGATGCGCCCGGAGGGGGCGTCGTAGCCGGCGGGCCCGGCGCTGCACTCGTAGAAGAGGCCGCTGATGGGTGCGCGCCAGTCGAAGACGAGGCGCTCGCGCCCGCAGTTGAAGCCGAAGCGCCCGATGTAGCAGCTGTGGACGCGCCCGCTGCGCGGTGCGAAGTCGATGCGCGCGAAGTACGGGGAGTCCTTGAGCTTGGCCGCCCTGGCGCGCAGCTCGACGGCGAAGGCGCCGGCGCGGTCCGTCTGGCTCAGCAGGGCCTCGTCCTGCAGCTTCTCGTGCGCGTCGACCTCGCTGCGGTACTCGGCCATGTAGCGCTTGAACTCGCCGTACTCGCGGTCGAGGCGCTGCACGCTGTCATCGGCATCTGCCAGCGCCTGGTCGAGCCTGTGCAAGACATGCTCGAGGTGCTCGAGCTCCTCGGGGAAGGGGACGGCCGCCGCCGGGCGGGGCTGCGCCGTCGCCGCCTCCTTGTCTTGCAGGACCTTCTCGATCGTGCTGCCTTCGTCCATGCGCTGCCCCTTCCTCTTCGTGCGTTTGTGCGAGAAGAGAGAGGATGCCCCCTCGGCGAGCCCTGGTGGCAAGGTGGAGGGTTGCAAGCGCTGGCAGCGGGGGCGGGCTTACTCGGCGGGGGCTTCGAGGAAGCTGCGGATGGCGCCCATGAACTGCCGGCCGTAGTGCTCGAGCTTGACGGTGCCTACGCCGCTGACGGCGAGGAAGGCGTCTTCGTCCGTGGGCTGCAGGGAGGCCATCTCGCGCAGGGTCTTGTCGCTGAAGACCACGTACGGGGGCACGCCGTCTTCGTCTGCGATGGCCTTGCGCAGGGTGCGCAGCTCTTGGAAGAGCTCGAGCTCCCTGCCTTGCAGGGGGATGTTGGAGCTCTTCGAGGACGCCTTGGCCGCGCCCTTGGCCGCCGCGGCCTTGGAGACGTGCTTCATCTGCAGCGTAAAGCCCAGGCTGCTGAGCTCGGAGGCGCGCGGCCCCTGGGTGACCACGGTGTACTCGCCGTCGCTGATGGCGAGGTAGCCTTCTGCGGCCATGAGCTCGATCACGTCGCGCACGAGCGCGGCGGGCTCGCTCACGCTGTCATAGCTGTCGAGGCGGTCGTAGTCCTTGTCCTTGATCTTGGCGCTGCGGCTGCCGCAGACGATGTCTGCCAGCGTGCCCTTGCCCACGGGCCAGCGCAGCTCGCGCACGCAGGCCATGACGGCGACGGCGATCTTCGAGACGTCTGTGCCCTGGGCTCCGTCCAGGCAGTTGCCGCAGTTGCCGCAGCGCTCTGGCAGCGACTCCACCTCGTCGAAGTAGCCGAGAATGAAGCGCCGCAGGCAGCCGGCGGTGTGGCAGTAGCTCACCATGCTCGAGAGCAGGCGCTGCTTGCCCGCGCCAGCCTGGGCGGCGCCCTCGAGCTCGGCGGCCTCTGCCGCTGCGTTGTCGATGAGCAGGCGCTGTATGCGTATGTCGTTGTCGTTCCACAGCAGGATGCACTCGGCGGGCTCGCCGTCCCTGCCCGCACGGCCGGCTTCCTGGTAGTAGGCCTCGATGCTGGCGGGCATGTTGTGGTGGATCACATAGCGCACGTTGCTCTTGTCTATGCCCATGCCAAAGGCGTTGGTGGCCACCATGACCTGGGTGTCGTCGTTGATGAAGTCGCGCTGGTAGGCCTCGCGCGTGCCGGCGGCCATGTCCCCCTTGTAGCGGCCCGCCTTGACCCCTGCGCCCATGAGCTCTTGGTAGACCTCGTCCACCTTCTTGCGCGTTGAGCAGTAGACGATGCCCGCGTCATCCGGGTGGGCGCGCACGTAGGAGAGTATGGCCTGGATCTTCTGGGAGTCTGGCATGCGCTGGACGAAGAAGGCCAGGTTGGGGCGGTCGAAGCCCGTGCGCACCTCGACGGGCCGCTGCAGCCCCAGCAGCGTGCGTATGTCTGCGCTCACGCGGGCGGTTGCGGTTGCGGTGAGGGCCATGACGGGCGGGCGCTGCGGCAGGGACGCGATGACGGGTCCTATCCCCTGATAGCTGGGGCGGAAGTCATGCCCCCACTGGCTGATGCAGTGGGCCTCGTCGACGGCCACGAGCCCTATGTTGAGCTTGCGCATGTAGGCGGCAAAGCGCTCCTGCACCAGCTGCTCTGGCGTGATGTAGACGACGTCGACCATGTTGGCGAGCATGGCGCGGGTGATCTGGCGCTTTTCCTCAAGCTCGAGCGTGGAGTTGAGGAAGACGGCGCTGATGCCGGCCTCCCTGCAGGCGCGCACCTGGTCTGACATCAGCGAGATGAGGGGAGAGACCACGATGGCCATGCCCTCGAGCGCGGCGGCGGGGATCTGGTAGCAGATGGACTTGCCGGCACCGGTGGGCATGACGGCGAGGACGTCGCGCCCCTCGAGGACGGCGCGCACGGCTTGCTCCTGCCCAGGGCGGAAGCTCCCGTAGCCAAAGCGCTCCCTCAGCAGCAGCTGGGCTTTCTCGAACAAACCCATGCGCACCTCCTCTCGTCATACAGGCCGCCCCGTGCGGGCCCGCAGCGGTGCTCTCTGCAGCGAGCATAGCGCCTGGGGCCAGCCAGCGGGCGGGCAAACCCGCGGGCACAGATCCCGCGCGGTGAGAGGAGTATGCTCTCAAAAAAGCTGGAAAACAGGTCTTGAATTACGAACAGATGTTCTATATTCTGCAAACCCTCAGGCTCGTGTCTGGAGCGGTTGTGTAAAGAGAGGAGCGCGGTATGCACAGCATCAGGTTTGCGGCACCGGGGGACGAGCACGTCATCCTGGAGCTGATCAAGGGGCTTGCGGATTACGAGCACGCCCTTGACGAGGTGATAGCCACACCGGAGCTGCTGGCAGAGTGGCTCTTCGAGCGCAAGACCTGCGAGTGCCTCATCTTGAGCACAGAGGGCGAGGACGCAGGTATGGCGCTGTTCTTCCACAACTTCAGCACCTGGCTAGGCAGGGGAGGCATCTACCTCGAGGACCTCTACGTCAAGCCGGAGCACCGCGGCAAGGGCTTTGGGACGGCGCTGCTGGCCAAGCTGGCCCAGGTCGCCCTGGAGCGTGGCTGCGGCAGGCTCGAGTGGGCCTGCCTCGACTGGAACACCCCCTCCATCGAGTTCTACAAGTCGCTGGGTGCCCAACCCATGGATGAGTGGACCGTCTACCGCCTCACCGGAGACACCTTGGAGGCTATGGCGCGCAGGTAAGAGCGGCTCTGCTCTGCAAAGCGCTCGGCACGCTCTTGACCCGCGCCCCTCGGCTCCGTCTGCTCGTTGGTTGTCACGAAGCTGTGCGGTTCTCGGTATTCCTCCGTGGGGATAGTTGGCTTGTATTGCCAGCCGTCTCACAGGAGGAGCGAACATGACTATCTACGGCTACGCACGAGTTTCCACGCAGGACCAAAAGCTCAACCGCCAGCTCGACGCGCTGAGGGACTACGGGGTGGAGTGCCTCTACACAGACAAGCTCTCTGGCAAGGACTTCAACCGCCCGGGCTACAAGAAGCTCATGAGGCGCCTGCGCGAAGGTGATCTGCTGGTGATTCCCAGCATCGACCGCCTGGGCCGCAACTACGATGAGGTGCTCGAGGAGTGGCGTCGCATCACCAAGGTCAAGCGGGCAGACGTGGTGGTGCTCGACATGCCCCTGCTCGACACCCGCGGCAGTTCCATCCAGGGCATCACCGGCGTCTTCATCTCGGACTTGGTGCTGCAGCTGCTGAGCTACGTGGCCCAGCTGGAGCGCGAGCACATCCGCGAGCGCCAGCGCCAGGGCATCGACGCCGCCTTGGCGCGCGGGGTGCGCTTTGGCCGCCCGCCGCACCCGCGCCCAGAAGGTTACAGCGAGGTGGCCCAGATGGTGCGCGAGGGAGAGATCAGCCAGAGGGGAGGGGCGGCCCAGCTCGAGGTGAGCGTGTCGACCTTCCGCCGCTGGTTGGCAGCAGACCAGTGCTCGGAGGAAAGGTGCGCGTGAGCCCGCGGGGCTGCGCGTATAATTCTGCGGATACATCTACCATGAGAGGAAAGGGAAGATCGTTGAGCCCCAGACCTGAGTTTCCCAAGAAGGCCATCGTCACGGCGGGCATGCCCTATGGCAACAAGGGCCTGCACTTCGGCCACGTTGGCGGCGTCTTCATCCCGGCAGACATCTACGCGCGCTTCCTGAGGGACCGCATCGGCCGCGACAACGTGCTCTTCGTTTCCGGCACAGACTGCTACGGCTCCCCCATCATGGAGGGCTACCGCAAGCTGGTCGAGGCCGGCGAGTTCGAGGGCAGCATCCTCGACTACGTGCAGGGCAACCATGACAGGCAGAAGGCCACGCTCGACTCCTTTGGCATCAGCCTGGACATCTACGAGGGCTCTGCCCTGGGAGAAGCCGGCAAGAAGCACGACGAGGTGACGGACTGGTTCATCCGCACGCTGTACGAGAACGGCTGGCTGGAGAAGCGCTCCACCCCGCAGTTCTACGACACCGAGGCACAGACCTTCCTCAACGGCCGCCAGGTGATCGGCCGCTGCCCTGTCCAGGGCTGCAAGTCCGAGAAAGCCTATGCGGACGAGTGCGACCTGGGCCACCAGTTCATGCCCGAGGACTGCAT
>SFLO01000011.1 GCA_004553405.1 Coriobacteriaceae bacterium | reverse complement strand
TTGTGCCCGGCGAAGTGCTCTGCCTCGTGGGGCCCAACGGCTCGGGCAAGTCGACCCTGCTCAAGACAATCGCCGGCCAGATTACGCCCCTAGGCGGCACCGTGTTGCTCGACGGGCGCGACGCGAGCTCCTTCAAGGCAGACGAGCTGGCCCGCAGCCTCTCGGTGATGCTCACCGGGCGCATGGCCTGCGAGATGCTGAGTTGCTTGGACGTGGTGGAGACGGGCCGCATCCCCTACACGAACGCCCTAGGCACACTGCGCGAGACCGACCGAGAGGCGGTGAGGGGTGCCATGCAAGCCGTGGGCGCCTGGGAGCTGCGCGAGCGCGACTTCATGCAGATAAGCGACGGCCAACGTCAGCGCGTGCTGCTGGCCCGCGCCATCGCCCAGGACGCACCCGTGATGGCGCTCGACGAACCCACTTCCTACCTCGACATTCGTCATCAGCTGGAGCTGCTTGCCTGTGTGCGCGACCTTGCGCGCACGCGCGGGTGGACCTGCCTGCTGTCGCTGCACGAGCTCGCCTTGGCCCAGAAGGTTGCCGACCGGGTGGCCTGCGTGTGCGAAGGCGGCATATATGGGCAAGGCACCCCCGAAGACGTGCTTGACGCACCCACCGTGGCCCATGTGTTCGACTTGGGGCGCGCGGCTTGGAGCACGACGCTGGGATGCGTGGAGGATGCGCCGCTCGAAAACGCCGCCCGCGTGTTTGTGCTCGGAGGTGCCGGCACAGCCGCCGCCTCAATGCGGGCCCTGCGCCGCGAGGGCGTGGGCTTCTGCGCAGGTGTGCTGCCTGAAAACGACGTGGATTGTGTGCTTGCTCATAGGCTCACGGCCCACGTGGTGAGCATGCCGGCCTTTACTCTGCCCGACAAGGAGACGATGGCGCTGGCCTGTGAGATGCTTGCGGGTTGCGAGGCACTTGTGGACTGCCTGGGCTCGATTGATGCGGGGCCTCTGGAGGCCTGCCGACGCGAGATGCTCGCGTGCGCGCACACGGCGGGACTTCCCGTCTATGGGAGCGCAGCGCAGTATTTGGAAGCGTTGCGCAATCAAAAAGCACACGAAGATGCAGGCAGCGAGGTATGTATCTGCTGCGATGCCACGGCGACGCGGGCAGAGGCGGTGAGGCCATGACGCTCGAGCACTATGTCGAGGTCGGCAAGAAGCGCCTGCGCTGCGGCTACACCACGGGCACCTGCGCGGCCGCGGCGGCCCAGGCCTGCGGGCAGGCGCTTCTAGCTGGAGGCTTTCCGCACTCCCTGCGTATCGACACCCCGGCGGGCGTTGCCGTGGTAGTGGAACCCGAAGAGATACATCGGGGCACCGATGCACAGGGCACCCCCTGGGCAAGCTGCGGGGTGCGCAAGGACGCAGGCGACGACACGGATGCCACCGACGACGCGCTGGTCGTGGTACGCGTGAGCCTCACGGACACTCCGGGCACAACGATTGAGGGTGGTGCCGGCGTGGGCCGCGTGACACGCGCCGGGCTCGACCAGCCCGTGGGAGCCGCGGCCATCAACTCGGTACCCCGCGCCATGATCGCCTCCGAGCTCGAACGGGTTGCCCGCGAGCATGGCTGGCAGGGAGGCTTTGCGGTGGAGGTGTCGGTGTCGGGCGGAGAGGAAATCGCGCGCAAAACCTTCAACCCGCGCCTGGGCATTGAAGGGGGCATTTCGATTCTAGGAACGTCGGGCATCGTGCGGCCCATGAGCGAGGAGGCCCTCGTCGAGTCCATCCGCCTGGAAATGCGCATGAGACGCGCGCAGGGACTGCGCGACCTTGTGCTCGTACCGGGAAACTACGGCCAGGACTGGGTGCAAGACAGGGAAGGCGTCGACCCCACACATATCGTGAGCTGCTCGAACTTCCTGGGCGAGGCGCTTGATTACGCTGGTGTGCTCGGCTTTGAGACGCTTGTGCTCGTGGGGCATATGGGCAAGCTCGCCAAGGTCGCAACGGGCGCCATGAACACCCACTCGCGCGTGGCCGACGGGCGCGCCGAGGCGTTCGCGGCACATGCAGCCCTGGCAGGTGCAGGGCGCGACGACATCGCCCGCCTTATGGAGTGCGCGACGACCGACGAGGCGCTTGAGGTGCTCGCGGGGCACGGCCCAGGCGAGACGGCCGTCTCAGATGAGCGAGAGTGCCTGCTTGCCGCGACGTTGCGAGGCCTTACGCAGGCAATTGCGCGGCACGTGAGCCGGCGAGGAGACCCCGTGCGCTGCGAGGTCGTGGTGTTCTCGAAGGCATGGGGCGAGCTGGGACGATCGGGTGGGGCACAGGAACTCTTGGACAGGCACCGCGTGCGCGGCACGGCGGCAAGGAAGGAAGGCCGGATATGATCGACTTTGTGGGAGCGGGCCCGGGCGCCGTCGACCTCATAACCGTGCGCGGCATGCATGCCCTGCAGCAGGCAGACGTCGTGGTGTACGCAGGCTCGCTGGTAGATCCCGAGATGCTGGCATATTGCCGGCCCGATGTGGAGGTGCACGACTCGGCGCATATGACGCTTGAGGAAGTCGTCGACGTGCTCGTGGCAAGCGACCGCGCAGGCAAGCGCACCGTGCGCCTGCACACGGGAGACCCGGCCATGTACGGGGCCATCCGCGAGCAGATGGACCTGCTCGACGAGGCAGGCGTGACCTATCGGGTGATACCCGGCGTGTCAAGTGTGTTTGCTGCGGCAGCGGCCCTGAACTGCGAGTTCACCCTGCCCAGCGTGTCCCAGTCGCTCGTGCTCACACGCGTGGAGGGGCGCACGCCGGTGCCGAGCGGCGAGGAGCTGCGCACGTTTGCCGCCCATGGCTGCACCATCGCGCTCTTTCTCTCCTGCGGCCTGCTCGAACGCGCCCGTGAGGAGCTGCTTACAGGAGGCCTGTCGCCCCAGACCCCGGTGGCCCTTGTGTATCGTGCAAGCTGGCCCGATGAGAAAATCGTGCGCTGCGATGTAGGGAGCCTGCCCGAGGCCGCCCGCGAGGCAGGACTCAGCAGGCAGGCAATCGTGCTCGTGGGAAACGCCCTTGCCGGCAGCCTTAAAGCCGCCCACGCCGAGCGGTCGCTGCTCTACGACCCGAGCTTCACGCACGGCTACCGCGTGGGAACGGGTGGAGACGAAACGCTGGCAGGCAGCACGGATGCGCGCCCGGCGACACAGGATGACACGCAAGGTATGCAGGGCATGCAGGGTATGCAAGACCTGCGCGACCCACACGACGAGGCGCACGCATGAGCCAGATTGCCATCGCGGGGTTCACGACAAACGGCTGCGTTCTGGCCCAAAAGATAGTCAGCGAACTGGAAGGCGCCCGTGCCTGGGCACCGCACCGCATCTCCGAAGAAGTGGGCCTACCCGGCTTCGACAGTGTTGGGGCATGGGCAGGCGAGGCTTTTGCGCACGGCTGCGACGGCATCGTCTTCGTGGGAGCGTGCGGCATCGCCGTGCGCGCCATAGCCCCATATGTGACCAGCAAGATGCACGACCCAGCCGTCGTATGCGTGGACGAGGCAGGCAAATGGGCGATATCGCTGCTCAGCGGCCATGTGGGCGGCGCAAACGACCTTGCGCGCCGCATCGCGCGCATCGTGGGGGCGACGCCCGTCGTCACCACGGCCACCGACGTGCGCGGCGCCTTCGCCATCGACGAGTGGGCGTCACGGCAAGGCCTCGTTATCGCAAATCCCCAGCTCATCAAGCATGTTTCAGGCGCACTGCTCGAGGGTGAGCACGTTGGGGTGCGCGTGGGACGGCAGGTGTCCCTGACAGGCGAGCTTCCCGCGGAGTTCGTGCGCGAGAAGTGTGCAAGCGACACGAACGACGCTGGCGACATCCGCAAGCCCTACCCCGCAGGAGCCACCCCCGACTCAGCGGATGCATCTCACGTTCTTCACGCGCACGTCCACATCGGGCCCGAGCTACCCTGTGAAAACGACCCCGACACGCTGCATCTCATCACGCGCAACGCGGTGGTGGGCGTCGGGTGCAGGCACGGTTGCGAGCCGGCAACCCTGCAAGACTGCGTCGAGGCAGCGATGGTCGGCCTTGGTTTGGCGTCGGAATCAGTGTGCGCTTTGGCCACCATCGACCTCAAGGCCGCAGAGCCCGCCGTGGTCGAGCTTGCCGCAAAGCACGGCTGGCTCCTGCGCACCTTTAGCGCCCAGGCACTCGCCGCGCAAAGCGGTGACTTCGCATCGTCGGAGTTCGTGCGGGCCCACGTGGGCGTGGACAACGTGTGCGAGCGGGCCCTTGCCTGCTGCGAGGCCGTGCGCATCCTCGACAAGCAGGCCCATCAGGGAACGACCGTGGCCGTGGGCCTTGTGCCCGAGGTGCTCAGCTTTGATATGAAGGGAGGAAACGACCATGTCTAAGCTCTACGTGGTGGGCCTGGGACCCGGTGCGGGAGCCGACCTCACCCAGCGCGCCCGCGCGGCGCTCGAAGAAAGCCAGGTCATCGCCGGATACACGACCTACGTCGACCTTGTGCGCGATGCCTTTCCCGAAAAAGAGCTGCTCGTAAGCGGCATGCGCGGCGAGGTTCAGCGCTGTCGGGCGGCCCTGGAGCGTGCGGCGGGAGGGGCGACGGTGGCTCTCGTGTGCTCGGGCGATCCGGGCGTCTACGGCATGGCGGGCCTCGTGCTCGAACTCGCCCAGGACATGGGCCTGGCAGACGCAGTCGAGGTGGAGGTCGTCGCCGGCGTCACCGCCGCCACGGGAGGAGCGGCGCTTTTGGGCGCGCCCCTCATGCACGACTTCTGCCTCGTGTCGCTTTCCGACCTGCTCACACCCTGGGATGCAATCGAGGAGAGGCTGCGTGCGGCAGCGCGTGCCGGCTTTGTCATCTGCCTCTACAACCCCTGCTCCCACGGCAGGCCCGACCACCTGGCACACGCGACGCAGATCCTGCTTGAGGAGCTGCCGGCGAGCTGCGTGTGCGGCATCGCACATAACGTGGGCAGACCCGGCGAAAGCGCGCGCGTACTCACCTTGGGCGAACTCGCGGATGCCCCGGCCGACATGACGAGCGTTGTCTACGTGGGCAACGCCACAACGCGCGAAATCGCCGGCCGCATGGTGACGCCTCGCGGCTACCAGGTGAGGCAGTAGATGGCAGGCGGCTCTCAGGCATGCCGCGTCCTCGTGTTCGCCGGAACCACAGAGGGCCGCGAGCTGGCATCATGGCTGAGCACGCAAGACGGCGTGGAAACGTGCGTGTCGTGCGCGACCGACTTCGGGGCGCACCTTCTAGGGGCGCTCCCCCACACTCGCGTCTTGGCACAGCGTCTGGACGAGGCGGGCATGGAGCGCCTCATGGCGCAAGGTGCGTTCGATGTGGTGGTCGATTGCACGCACCCCTACGCAAGCGTTGTCACCGCGAATGCCCGCGCGGCAGCCCTGGCGCAGGGATGCGAGTACCTGCGTGTCGTACGCGAGGGGGAGCCCGTTGGCGATTGGATTCGGGCGGAGTCACCGGCGCAGGCCGCCGAGCTGCTGTCAGGCCTTCCCGGTGACATCCTGCTCACCACGGGCACGAAGGACATCGCCGCCTACTGCTCGCAACCCGGCCTTCGTGAGCGCATCTGGGTGCGCTGCCTTCCCAGCGAAGCATCGATGCAGGCAGCGCGACGGGCTGGCATCCCGCCCGAGCGCATCGTGGGTGCCATGGGACCGTTCTCCCTGGAAGACAACGTGGCACTCATCAAACACAGCGGCGCGCGCATCCTCGTGACAAAGGCCTCGGGCACGACGGGCGGTTTTTGGGAGAAAGTGCAGGCAGCACGAGAGACGAGGTGCACACTTGTCGTCATTGGGCGGCCGACGAAAGAAGAGGGCCTCACGCTTGAGGATGCCAAGGCACAGCTGGCAAGGAGGTTTGGATGAGGGTCGACATCGTGGGCGCGGGACCCGCAGGTCGGGAAGGCATGACCCTTGGCGGCATGCAAGCACTCGAAGAGGCGCAGCTCGTCATCGGAGCCGCCCGCGTCTTGCAGGAGCTTGCCTTGAAGACAGATGCCCGCCAAGTGGCCCTGGTGAGTCCCTCGGACATCGCCGAGGTGCTGGCCGGCCAAGCACAGGCGGGCATCGAGCGTGCGGCCGTGGCAGTCTCGGGCGACGTGGGGCTCTACAGCCTCGCCGCCCCCCTGCGTGCCACTCTGGCAGGCATGCCGAACATCGAGCTCCACGAGCACCCGGGCGTCTCCTCCCTGCAATGCCTGTGCGCGAGGCTCCATATGCCCTGGCAGGACGCCCATGTGCTCTCGGCTCACGGACGGGCGTGCGATGTGGCCGGAGCCGCCCAATGCCACCGGCTCACCTTCGCGCTCACGGGCGGGGCGATTCGCGCCCACAACGTGTGCGCCGACCTCACGAGCCGCGGCATGGGCAACCTCACCGTGCACGTGGGCGAAAACCTCTGCAGCCCCCGCGAGCGTGTGCTCAGCGGCACGGCCGCCGAACTTGCCCGCGAGACGTTCGAAGACCTTGCCTGTATGCTCGTTGAGAATCCCTCGCCTATCGAGCGCACCTGGCAGGCACCGGGCCTGCGCGACACCGACCTCACGCGCGGCGACGCTCCCATGACAAAGGAAGAGGTGCGCCAGGCCATCGTGTGCAAGCTGCGCCTCGTGGCCGACGCCTGCGTGTGGGACATCGGCGCAGGTACTGGCTCGGTGAGCGTGGAATGCGGCCTGGCGGCGTGCGCCGGGCGCGTGTACGCCGTGGAGGAAGTACCCGAGCGCGTCGACCTCATCGCCGAGAACGCCCGCAAGCTCGGGGCGCTCAACGTCTTCACCGTCGAGGGGAAGGCGCCCGCGGCGCTTGACGGCCTGCCCGCCCCCACGCACGCCTTCATCGGGGGCTCGGCAGGCTCGTTTGCCCAGATCGCAGACGCGGTGCTCGCCGCCAACCCTGAGGCACGCATGGTGGCAAGCGCCGTCACCATCGAGACGCTCTACCAGGCGCTTCAGGCATTTCAGGCACACGACATGGCCAACGTCGAGGTTGTGCAGCTCAGTGTGGCGAAGGCGCGCGAGCTCAGCGGGTTGCACCTCATGGCCGCCCAGAACCCCGTGTGGATCATAAGCGGCCAAGGCGTGCGGGACGGGGGCGCCTCATGTTGACACCGCTGCCGCGCATCCTCATCACGGCGCCCAAAAGCGGCGCGGGCAAGACGACACTCACCTGCGCGCTCATGGGGGCGCTGCGCGAGCGTGGCCTGCGCATGCTGGCATGCAAGTGTGGCCCCGACTACGTGGACCCCACCTTCCATGAACGGCTGGGTGCCGTGCGCCGCCTCAACCTCGACGCGTTCTTTCAATCTGAGACCCTCATGCGCGACCTTCTCGCCTACGCCGGGCGCGGCTGCGATATCGCCTGCATCGAGGGTGCCATGGGGTACTACGACGGCGTGGGAACAACAACCAAGGCCAGTGCCTGGGACGTTGCCCGTATTACCGAGTCGCCTGTCCTGCTTGTGCTCGACGCGCGCGGGGCATGTGCCTCGCTTGCCGCACAGGCGCTCGGCTTTGTCGCCATGCGCACGCCCAGTCATGTGGCGGGCGTCGTGCTCGACCACGCGAGTGCCGCACTTGCCGACAAGGTGGCACCTATCATCGAGCGGGAATGCGGCGTGCCCGTGCTGGGCTATCTCCCCCACGACGAGGCGATTGCGCTTCCCAGCAGGCATCTCGGCCTCGTTTTGGCCCAGGACCTGCCTGACCTCGACGAGAAGCTCGCCCGCCTGGCCTCGCTGGCGCAGGATTGCCTCGACGTCGACGCGATCCTCGCGCTTGCCCAGACGGCCCCGCAGCTCAGCTCCAGCGGCGCATGGCCCCTTCCGCCCTGCCTGGATGCACACGAATCCGCCCCCGTTATCGCCGTTGCCCGCGACGAGGCATTTTGCTTCTACTACGCCGAGGAGCTCGAGCTTTTGGTGGACCTGGGGGCCAAGCTTGCCTTCTTCTCTCCCCTACACAACGAGAACCTGCCCGAGGGAGCAAGCGGGCTCTTTTTGGGCGGAGGCTACCCCGAGCTGCACGCGCGCGAGCTTTCCTCCAATACCGCCATGCGCGAGGCCGTGCGCGCGGCACTGGCACAGGGCATGCCTGCGATTGCAGAGTGCGGAGGGTTCCTCTACCTGCTCGAACGCCTGACCGACGACGATGGCACAGCCTGGCCGCTCGTGGGCGCATGCCCAGGCGGGGCCGAGCGCAAGAAACATGGGCGTTTTGGCTACACCGAGCTTGAGACACAGGGCGCAGGGCTTCTTGGACCCGCCGGCACCGCACTGCGCGGGCACGAGTTCCATCGCTGGGAGGCCGATGACACCGGCGCTGACGTGCTCGTTCGCAAACCCGAAAGCGAGCGCTTTTGGCATGCAGGGCACCACACCCCCAGCCTCTACGCGGGATTTCCCCATCTCTACCTGCCTGGATCTGTCGACGTTGCACGCAGGTTTGTGCATGCGTGTGCCGCATGGGGCGCGCAAAGGAAGGATGCGACGTGTACTTGCACCTTGTAAGCCTGGCCGCAGGCTATGTAGCCGACCTCGCCCTGGGCGACCCGCACGGCTGGCCCCACCCCGTGCGCTGGATGGGCTCCCTCATCGCTCGGCTCGAGCCTGCCCTGCGTCGTACCTTCCCCGACACACCGCGCGGCAAGCGGACTGCGGGCGCAGCGCTTGTGTGCCTGGTCACGGGCATCAGCGGTGGTGCATGCTCGGCCGCGCTCGCCCTGGCGGGAGCCGTCAGCCCCTATCTATCCTGCGCGGTAGGGGCGCTTGTAAGTTACTGGATGCTTGCGACCAAGTCGCTCAAGGACGAGAGCATGGCTGTGCTCGTCGCCCTGGAACACGCGGGCCTGCCCGAGGCACGCACGCGCGTCTCAATGATCGTAGGCCGCGACACGGCAGCGCTCACCGAAGAGGGCGTCACGAAGGCCGCGGTGGAGACGGTAGCCGAAAACGCCTCGGACGGCGTCATCGCTCCCCTTTTCTACCTGGCGCTGCTGGGGCCGGTGGGCGGAGTCGTGTACAAGGCGATCAACACCATGGACTCGATGGTGGGCTACAAAAACGATCGCTACCTCGACTTCGGTCGCGCAGCTGCCAAGCTCGACGACGTGGTGAACTTTATCCCCGCGCGCCTGGCCGGCGCTCTCATGTGCCTGGCCGCCTCCCTTGCAGGCTTTGACGGCAAGCGCGCCTGGCGCACCTTTCGGCGCGACCGGCTCGCCCACACCTCGCCCAACTCCGCCCACACCGAGGCGGCCTGCGCGGGAGCCCTGGGCATACAGCTCGCAGGCCCCAACTACTATGGCGGCGTGCTGGTGAAGAAACCCACGCTGGGTGAGACATGCCGTGCGGTGGAGCCCGCCGACATCCGCCGAGCAAACAGGCTGCTCTATGCCACAAGCCTGCTGGCACTGCCCGTATGCGCAGGACTCGGGGCGCTCGTATGGACGCTTGTGAAGGTGGTGGCCGGGATATGAGAAAACATGACTGGATGAAGCCGCGCACACGCGCGGCACAGCGAACGGAAGGAGCGGCATGACCAACAAGCGCGCCAAGGCGATCATGGTGCAAGGCACGATGTCGGGCGCAGGCAAGAGCCTCATCGCCGCAGGCCTGTGCCGTATCTTTGCCCAGGACGGCCTTGCGGTAGCCCCTTTCAAGTCGCAAAACATGTCGCTCAACTCGGCCGTCACACCCCATGGCTTTGAGATTGGACGAGCCCAGGCGTTGCAGGCGCAGGCCTGCGGCATCCCCGCCGAGCCTGCGATGAACCCCATCCTGCTCAAACCTACAACCGACGTAGGGTCGCAGGTCGTTGTCATGGGCAAACCTGTGGCGAATATGGCGGCCCGCGACTATTTCAAATATAAGACGAGTCTCATTCCCACCGTGCGAGCAGCCTATGACGACCTGGCCGCGCGCCATGACGTCGTGGTCATCGAAGGCGCAGGCAGCCCGGCCGAGATCAACCTCAAGCACAACGACATCGTGAACATGGGCATGGCAAAGATGGCGGCCTCACCTGTGCTGCTTGTGGGCAACATCGACTGCGGCGGCGTGTTTGCCCAGCTTGTAGGCACGCATGCCCTGCTTGAGGACGACGAGCGGCGCATGATCAAGGCTTGCGTTATCAACAAGTTCCGCGGCGATGTGACCCTTTTGCAACCCGGCCTCGACGAGCTTGAGCGGCGCATGGGGGTGCCTGTGGCTGGTGTGGTGCCCTACACGCCCCTTGACCTCGACGACGAGGACGGCTTCTCTGCCATGCAGGGCGCAGGCGGGGCAAACGCCCTGCTCGACATCGCCGTCGTGCGCCTGCCGCACATCTCGAACTTCACCGACCTCGACGCCCTCGCCGCCTTGCCCGAAGTGCGCGTGCGCTATGTGACCCATGCCGAGGAGCTGGGACATCCCGACCTTGTCGTGGTTCCCGGCACCAAGGCGACCCTGGGCGATCTCGCCTGGCTTCGTGCATGCAACCTGGATGCCGCGTTGCGTCAGCATGCCGAGGTGGGCGGCCTCGTCTTGGGCATCTGCGGCGGATACCAAATGCTAGGCTTGGAGATACACGACCCCCTGGGAATGGAAGGAGGCGGGCGCCAAGAGGGTTTAGGACTGCTTCCCGTACGTACCACGTTCACCCAGGAGAAGACGCTTTGCAGCAGCGTGGGCGCGACGCTGCAGCTCGAAGGGCCCTTTGCGGACCTGTCAAACCTGGATATTGCGGGCTATCAAATCCACATGGGGCAGACGACGCTCGAGGGCGGCATGCCGTTCTGCCTGCTTACGGATGCCTACGAGGACGGCTGCGTGGCAGGCACCGTGATGGGCACCTACCTGCATGGCCTCTTCGACTCCGTGCCTTTCACGCAGGCGCTTATCGACATGCTCCTCGCACGCAAGGGAATGACTGGCGTGCGCATCAACGCACAAGACCGCGCGGCCCGCAGAGAGCATCAGCTCGACATGCTTGCCGACACGCTGCGTACCAGCCTCGACATGGACCTCGTCTATCGAATCTTGGAGGAAGGCATATGAGTGCAACCACCCTGGGCACGCTCGAGCATGTGAAGCCCGGCGACATCGAGACGCGCTCGTTTGAGATCATCGTCGAGGAGCTCCGCCAGCGCGGCATCAGCCTCGACCCTGCGACGGCACCCGTCATCATGCGCGCCATCCACACGACGGCCGACTTCGACTATGCCGAGAATCTGCTCTTCTCCCCCGGTGCGATGCAGGCGGGAGTGGAAGCGCTCAAAGCAGGGGCGTCGGTGGTGACCGACACCACCATGGCTCAGTCGGGCATCAATAAGCGCGCCCTGGCACGCCTGGGAGGAGAGGCCCTCAACTTCATCCGCGACCCCGAAGTCATGCAGGAGGCACACGAAAAGGGCATCACGCGCTCGGCTGTGGCAATGGAAAAGGCCGCCTCGTTGGGACGTCCCCTCATCTACGCCGTAGGCAACGCCCCCACCGCCCTTGTGCAGCTGCGCGAGCTCATCGACAAGGGAATGGCCACACCGCCTGCGCTTATCATCGGTGTGCCGGTCGGTTTTGTAAACGTGACGGAATCAAAAGAGCTCATCATGGAGCTTGAGAACGTGCCCTGGATTGTGGCGCGGGGCCGCAAAGGCGGCAGCAACGTGGCGGCCGCAATCGTCAATGCGCTGCTGTATGTGGCGACTGATAATGTGAGGGAGTGAGTTGGGGGCCTGAGGGGGTTTGTTTCTCGCTGGTCCCCGCCGCAAAAATCGTGGCTGCGGATTCGCTCGAAACAAGCCCCCTCAGGCCCGCACGCGCCATGCTGACCTGGCGCAAAGCGCGGGGATTGCGGACTGGGGGATCAAGGGAAATGCAAAGTATCCCCTTAATCCCCCTGCCAGCTGCGGGCCCGATACAACAGGGGCCCAC
>SFLO01000233.1 GCA_004553405.1 Coriobacteriaceae bacterium | reverse complement strand
CGCCTTTCTGCTGTTGTCAAAGACATGAAGAGCTTCCTCGAGGCCAACCCCACCGAGGCAGTCATCATGATGGTCTCCAACTCCGGCGGAGACACAGACAACCAGACCAGCTCGCTTGCCAAGCTGATGGACGAGAACCCCGACCTCTTCTACACCAGCAGCGATGTGCCCAAGCTCGGCGACGTGCGCGGCAAGATTGTGTTGTTCACGCGCTTTGCCCCCAGCGGCCCTGACGCCAGCACGCACGAGTACGGCCTGTGCATGGACAGCTGGGGCGCTTACAACGACGCCTATGCGCACACAAAGGGCCTGGTCCAGATCAAGAGCACCAGCGAGCTTGAGGTCTACGTCCAGGACAACTACAGCTCCCACGCGGACGACAAGATCGCCTACGTGCAGGGTGCCTTCAAGGAGGCAGACACAAAGCGAACCGAGTCCGCCACGCTCGGCAAGAAGGCCTGGGTCTTCAACTACACCAGCTGCACCAAGAACAACCCCTTCACAGCGGCCCGCAACATGAACGAAAGGCTCTACAAGGAGAACTGCCTCTCTGACGACACCCCGGGCTTCCTAGGCATCGTAGCCATGGACTTCATCGACGCCCGCCAGGCAGAGAGCGTCTGGAAGCAGAATACCGATGAGCTCGCCAGCACCGAGGACAAGGTCGTCACTGGCACAAGCTCCAAGGGCCTGAAGTACACGATCGCCAACGACAAGGCCTCCATCACCGGCTATGCAGGCAGCTCCTCCAGCGTGACGCTCCCCAAGAGCATCAAGGGCGCGCCGGTCGTGTCTGCAAGCCTCAAGAACGCAGGCATCAAGACCCTCAAAACGGGTAAGGCCACCGAGCTGCGCACCCTCAACTGCCAGGGCAACAAGCTTGGCACGCTCAACGTGAGCAAGAACACCAAGCTCCGCACGCTCACCTGCCAGAACAACCGTCTCACCAAGGTCGTCCTCAGCTCCACCGCCAACAAGGCGCTGAAGAGGGGCTGCTTCGTGATCGGCAAGGCATCGCAGAACAAGTTCTCTAAGGCCGAGCGCACGCGCCTGTGCGTCAACTACTCCGCCCGCACTTACGCTGTGACGCTGTAGCAAATCTCAATAACGCCCAACACCAGGGAAGGCGGCCACGTGCCGCCTTCCTTATTGTGCTCTGATAAAGAAGCTAGGAAGCGAGCACGAAATGGGGAGAACGTATCGACATCCCCCTCTGATCTCCAAGCCCAACAAGATGCCCTCATGGGTCAATGGCGCGCCCGCCACGAGCGGGAAGGCAAGAGCAAGCGCAAGGTAGAAGACGCTTGCGGGGCCGTTGGCGTTGGATGGGGGAGGGGCGCTACTCGGTGGCGGCGCGCTGCTCGAGGTAGCGGGCAAAGCGCTGCTGCACCTTCTGCTCCTTGGGGCTCACCACGCCGTCTGCCTCGACCATGCCCTCGACGAGCTTCTCAAGGCTGGCCAGCGACTTGAGCGGCACGGCGTCGAGGTACTCGGCCACATCGGCGAACTCGAGGGTCTCATCGTCTGCCAGGGCCTGCAGCTTGGCCGCCACGTCCTGCGGCACGCTGGGGTTGGAGACGTACATCGAGAGGTTGTTGCGCAGCATCTCGAGTTCTTCGTCGCTCGCCTGGTCGTCGCAGCGGGCGACGTAGGAGAGGATGGCCGTCAGCGCGGTGGCGTAGGCGTAGTTCTCGCCGGCGGGCAGCTCGGCCACAGCCGCGGCGGCCTCGACCTCCGCCTCGACGGGGATGGGATCGGCTCCATCCTGCGTCTGCGGCGCATCCAGGGGAACATCGGCCGAAGACTGAAAGTCCAGGCCCCACTCCTGCATCTTGGCGTTGGCGTTGTCAGAGAACTCGTTGATCTTGGTGACGGTCTCCTTGGTGGCCTCGACCGTTGCCGGCCCGATCACCGCTGCCGCCTTGCCCAGGGCAGAGAACACCTCGCGGGTCGCCTTGCCCACCGTCTTGAAGTATCCGGCCATGCGCGTCTCCTCTTACAGCGCCTCTGAGGCGCGGGTTGACAGTTCACACGCCCACAATACGCGCCCGCCGCCCAAAGCGCCAGTGCCGCCATCATTCAGTTTCTTTGGTCTGAAAAGCGAAGACGCGCACCCGTGCTCAGCCTA
>SFLO01000232.1 GCA_004553405.1 Coriobacteriaceae bacterium | reverse complement strand
CGGAGAATAGCTATCGGCGGAGCTATTCCATCGACGAGCTGCGGGCGGTGTTCCTGCGCTGCGCCGAACCCTACGCGGCTTGGGTGGCGGCGCTGGACGAGTGGAAGGAGCAGTCCGCACCCACGCTGATGGACATGAAGTTCCCCTTCGACAACTATCGAGATGGACAACGGGAGATGGCGGCGCAGATCTATCGCGCGATGCGCGACGGTTCGTGCACGCTGATCGAGGCGCCGACGGGCATCGGCAAGACTGCGGCGTCGCTGTTCGGATCGCTGAAGGCGCTGGGAAAGGGGAAGGTCACCGCGCTGTTTTATCTGACGGCCCGCACCACCGGCCGGCGCGCCGCGGAACTGGCGTTGGATCGCATGCGGCAGCAGGGCCTCAAGCTGCGGTCGATCTCCATCACGGCCAAGGAGAAATGCTGCCTTCTGGAGAAAAAGGACTGCTTTGGCTGTCCCTACGCGGCGGATTACTACGAGCGCCGTCGCGAGGCGCTCCGGGAGGGCCTGAAGGTGCACCTGCGCCGGTATTTTGATCAGAAGTCCACGGCGGGGCTGCTGATCGACGAGGCGCACAACCTGCCCGACCGCGCGCGGGACATGCTCTCCGTCGAGCTGTCCGGCGCGCGTGTGGAGGAGGTGCGCCGGATGGTCGGCCGCTACGAGGGACGTCAGAGCCCGACCTATCAGGCGCTGACGGCGCTCCTGAAGGTGCTGACGCGGGAGGGGGCGGAGCCCGAGGCGATGTCCGAAATCCCGGAGGAGTTTCCCAATGCCGCGCAGGCCTTTGCGGATGCGGCGGAGGAGCTGCAGTCGGCGGAGCCGGAGGTTGGCAAGCTGATGCTGGACGCGGCCTGGTTTGTCCGCGTGGCGCGGCAGTTTGACGAGACCCGCTATCGCGCGATGATCCTCCCGGAGGGCAAGCGCATCTGCGTGCGGCTGTGGTGCTATGATCCGTCGGAGCATCTGCGGAAAATCTTCAAGCGCGTAGGCGGCGTGGCGCTGTTTTCGGCAACGCTCGCGCCGATGAATCACTATGCGCAGCAGCTGGGGCTGGACGCGGGCGGCGCGGACACGCTGCTTCAGCTGGAGTCGCCGTTTCCGCCGGAGAACCTGCTGGCGCTGAACCTGCCGGTGTCGGTAAAGTTCAACGACCGAGAGCGCACGCTGGACGCGGTGGTTCAGATCATCCACGCGATGGCCCGGGCGCATCCGGGCAACTATCTGGCCTGCTTTCCGTCGTTTGCGTATCTGACGCAGGCCTTCGAGCGATATCGCTTCTATTTCCCGGACGACTTCGCCATGCGCCAGCAGAGCGCCATGGCGGAGGACGCTCGCGCGCAGTTCATCGATTGCTTTGAGGAGCATCCCACGCGCAGCATGGTGGCGTTCATCGTGCAGGCCGGCAGCTCCATGCAAGACCGCCTCATGGACGCCCTGCCCCAAGAGATCGACGTCGCGCCGCTGCCCTATGCGCAGGAGCTCGACGACGAGCTGGCCGCCATGAGGGCAGACGACGACTACAAGGACATGTTCGAGGGCGTGGACATCCCCAAGCTGGCGGATATGTCGCACATCGAGCTGGACATGAGCAGCGCAGACAGCGACTACGACGTCGAGGTCTCTGACGAGATGCTCGAGAGGATGCAGGACAGCGACGTCACCACCATCGTGGGCGTGTGCAAGGAGATGAGCGTCGAGATGTTCGCGCAGATCCGCCCGCAGATCGAGGAGGAGGCCCTGGAGGGCGTGGACACCGGTCTCGAGAAGATGGGCGAGGGCCTGGGCGAGATGGATGACGCCATCGCGGAGCTCAAGGGCTCTATGAGCGAGATGAGGGCGAGCATCGCAGAAAACGAGGACAAGCTGGCCGGCATGAAGGCGGCTCAGGCCGCGATGGAGGAAGCCCAGCAGGCGGCGAACAGCCAGCACGGCGGCGCGATGCCCGGTATGGGCAGCAGCGCCGGCGCGGGCGACATGGCCGGTATGGGCGCCGACAGCGGCGAGATGCCCGCGGGCATGGGCAGCGGCGGCAGCGGCAGCGGCGACATGAGCGCTGCCATCAAGGGCCTCGAGACCGGCATCGCCCAGATGAAGAGCGGCTATGCAGAGATGCAGGGAGGCCTGGACGAGCTCAGGGCCGCTCGCGCGGACCTCGCCTCGACCGTCAAGAAGCTCAAGGCCGTGAAGGCCGCCGTGCCCGGCATGTTCGACGAGGCCCAGGAGAGCTACCTGGCCGCCATCGACGCCGATGCCCAGCGCATCGAGCAGGTCTACCAGGGCACACTCAACGAGGGCTTCAAGGGCATGTTCATCTTGGTGGCGTGCTGCGCGGCCGCGGGTCTGCTGATGCTGCTGGGCTACAAGGACACCGCCCCCGCCGTCAAGCGCCGCAATGAGCGGCTGGAGGGGCTTGAGGGGGAGTCGCCGCAACACTGATTGCGCCCACTGGGTTGTTTCGTGGCCAAAGCTGCCGCTGAGGTGCGATTCCTGGCCAGAACTTCCGCTGAGGTGTGGGCTACTTGGGACTGCGGTGGCCGACTTGGACCAAAGGGACCAAGGAGGCGTGCATGTACACGACCGAGCAGAGGCGGGCGGCCCTCGAGGCCCTCGTCAGGAGCGGATACGACTTCGAGGCGACTAGGAGGGAGGTGGGCTACCC
>SFLO01000231.1 GCA_004553405.1 Coriobacteriaceae bacterium | reverse complement strand
CTGATCAACAACAAGACCACCGCCGTGCGCCTCATCCCCGCGATCGGCCAGGGCGTGGGCGGCTGCGTCGACTACGGCGGGCTCTTCGGCAAGGCCCCCGTCATGGCGGTGAACACCAATTCCAGCACCGTCTTCGCACGCCGCGGCGGCCGCTTCCCCGCCCCCATCAACTCCCTGAAGAACTAAGCGCCCCGCTGTTTGGACCATGCGCCCGCCAACCCCGCGCAGGGGCTGGCGGGCGTTGTTTCCTCGCAAGACGCTTGTGCATTGTTTGCGCAGGACAGCGCGGGCGTTGCCAAAGTGCCAGAGAGCTTGGGTACAATCAAGGGACGCGCTCTTGCGCGTACAGACCACTGCTCGGATCGCGCCCGGCTACAACCAGGCGCAACCCTTTGAAAGGCCGCTCTATGACCATTCTCTCTAACGACGTGCTCCGCATCGGCATCGACGTTGGCTCCACGACAGTCAAGCTCCTCGCCCTCGACGGCAGCGACCAGCTGCGCTTTTCCGTGTACCGCAGGCATCACTCGGATGTCCGCGCCACGGTCATCGAGATCGTCGAGGAGGCCCTGGCCCAGGTGGGAGACGTCCCCGCGGCGGTGACTATCACCGGCAGCGGCGGCCTGCTGCTTGCCGGCTGGCTCAAGGTGCCCTTCATCCAGGAGGTCATCGCAGACAAGTACGCCGTCGAGGCCCTCATCCCCCAGACAGACGTCGCCATCGAGCTTGGTGGCGAGGACGCAAAGATCATCTACTTCGACGGCGGCATCGAGCAGCGCATGAACGGCACCTGCGCCGGTGGCACGGGCGCCTTCATCGACCAGATGGCCAGCCTGCTCGACACAGACGCCTCTGGGCTCAACGAGCTCGCCAAGGGCCATACCATCATCTACCCCATCGCGTCGCGCTGCGGCGTCTTTGCCAAGACTGATGTCCAGCCCCTCCTCAACGAGGGCGCGAAGAAGGAGGACATCGCCGCCTCGATCTTCCAGTCCGTTGTGACCCAGACCATCTCCGGCCTGGCATGCGGGCGCCCCATCCACGGCAATGTGGCCTTCCTCGGCGGCCCGCTCCACTACCTCAGCGAGCTCAAGAAGCGCTTCATCGAGACCCTCGAGCTCGCCCCGGAGGCCGCCGTCGAGCCCGAGGACAGCCACCTCTTCGTGGCCCGCGGCGCCGCCATCGCCAGCGCCAAGAACGACGAGGCGCTCACGCTCAGCGAGGTCGAGCGCCGGCTCAAGGCCCTGGGAGACATCCAGGGCAGCGAGGTCGTCCGCCTCGAGCCGCTCTTCGAGAGCGAGGAGGACTACCGCGCCTTCACCGAGCGCCATGCCAAGAACGCCGTGAGGAGGGGAGAGCTCTCCGCGTACCGCGGCACGGCCTACCTGGGCATCGACGCCGGCTCCACCACCCTCAAAAGCGCGCTCATCGGCCGCGACGGCGAGCTCCTCAAGACCTTCTACGCGTCGAACAAGGGCGACGTGCTGGGCACCTGCCGCCGCATGCTCGGCGAGCTGTGGGCAGACATCCCCTGCGACGACGCCGGCAACCCCCTGGTGAGCATCGGCCACACCACCGTCACCGGCTATGGCGAGGGCCTGCTGCTGCAGGCCGTCAAGGCAGACAGCGGCGAGATCGAGACGGTGGCCCATCTGAGGGGTGCCGAGGAGATGCTCCCCGGCGTCGAGTTCATCTTGGACATCGGCGGCCAGGACATGAAGTGCCTGCGCGTCAAGAACGGCGTCATCGAGCACATCATGCTCAACGAGGCCTGCTCGTCTGGCTGCGGTTCGTTCATCGAGGCCTTTGCCAGCAGCCTCAAGTACAGTGTCCAGGACTTCGCCGCAGAGGCGATCCACGCCACCGCCCCGGTCGACCTGGGCAGCCGCTGCACCGTGTTCATGAACTCCCGCGTGAAGCAGGCCCAGAAGGAAGGCGCCACCGTGGGCGACATCTCTGCGGGCCTGAGCTACTCCGTCATCAAGAACGCGCTGTTCAAGGTCATCAAGCTGCGCGATGCCTCCGAGATGGGCGACAAGGTCATCGTCCAGGGCGGCACCTTCCTCAACGACGCCGTGCTGAGGGCCTTCGAGAATCTTGCCGGCCACGAGGCCGTGCGCCCGGACATCGCCGGCAACATGGGTGCCTACGG